>NZ_JAYJLK010000019.1:0-44717 GCF_051948795.1 Acinetobacter sp. Lyrl_1 | reverse complement strand
CAATAAAAAAGGGCAGTTTGCCCAATTTTATTTTTCGATGTGTTTGTATTCATCTTGAGAGTGTCAGTTTAGTTTGATGACATTGCCACTTTAATTTTTTCCATGGCATTTTTTTCGAGCTGACGAATACGTTCTGCTGAAACATTATATTCTGCTGCCAATTCATGCAGGGTCGATTTATCATCATCTAACCAGCGACGCTGCAAAATATTACGTGAACGATCATCCAACTGCTCCATAGCTTCATGCAGAGCAGAAGTGCTTTGTTCTTCGTAGTCTTCGTTTTCGACTAAACGTGCAGGGTCGTAACGGTTATCTTCCAAATACAATGCAGGTGCAACATAAGTTGAACCTTCATCGTCATCATCGCCCTGTGCTTCAAAAGCTGCGTCATAAGCCGTTAAACGACCTTCCATTTCCAAGACTTGTTCTGCAGTCACATTTAAGTCATTGGCAATAGATTGTGCTTCTTCAAGCGTCAGTTTCTTGCTAGATTTTTTGAGGCTACGCAAATTAAAGAACAATTTACGCTGTGCTTTGGTGGTGGCAATTTTAACAATACGCCAGTTACGAATAACATATTCGTGAATTTCAGCTTTAATCCAATGCACGGCAAATGACACCAAACGCACGCCCATATTCGGGTCAAAGCGTTTCACGGCTTTCATTAAGCCCAAGTTGCCTTCCTGAATTAAATCGCCCTGCGGTAAACCATAGCCCGCATAACTTCGTGCAATATGCACCACAAAACGTAAATGCGACATGACCAACATTTTGGCCGCGTCTAAATCTTGATCGTAATAATAACGCTCGGCTAACTCTTTTTCTTGTTCAGCCGTTAAAATAGGAATTTGGTTAACAGTACTAATATAAGCCCCGAGGTTTACCCCTGGTGCAGATAATGACAGGGGCATCAACTGATTGCTGCTGTCACTCATGAGATCTCCTTATAGGATTGGGTAGGTAAAATAACCGATGTCTTTATCTTAATGCCAATATTCTACTTAAATAAGTAAAATTGGTGTAGATATGTAAATCTTTATAGCAATAAGCGGCGAATATTAAGTCATTAAAACAAATGAACAATCAAATAGATGCACTTATTGCGATGATTTTGGCTTGGCAACATCAATCACATAATGAAACTCTGTTGCCGAAATCTGGCTTGCTTCACAGCTGTATTGATGTAACTGACAATAACGCGCCACATCTTGCTGGCTGTGCGGATCAGATGACTTCAATAAAAACCGTGCAGAATCTGAATGTTTAAGGGCACGTTTCAGCATCAATAAAGGCATAGGACAAGGTTGTCCCATGGCATCAATCACTATGATAGGTTGTTCAGCATCACACAGCATTGAAGTAAAATTTCGCCTTAAAAAACAGAATGATCATATTAGCAAATTCGCTCACAAATCCCAAATAAATTTCATCTGAAGCATCCAGACTATTCATTGCGCGGCTTACTGCGCATAAGGGCAAGAGAATTGGCTTATTTTGCGAGATATTTGCAATAAAATTTATAGATCAAAATTGTGCTAAGTCACTTAACAGAAATAAAAATTTTCTATTTGTTCAACTCGTTTCAAACTGAACAAGATAAATCAAAAAAAATCTATTAATTGTCATAAAGCCGTGTTAAGCTCGATGCGTATTTAGGATTTTAGATAGACAATCGTTGTTTGTCGCCCTATTACAAATGGATGTAACCGGGATTTTGTTAATAGTTATACAGAATGATTACAAGCTTAGAAATAAAAATATTTTTAAACTTTGTTTGCTCTGCTGTTTGCAACACCGGGTGGTCCTTCTTTTTAATCAATGAGGATTAACTTATGACAGCTCGTGAACAAGGCGTAGTTAAATGGTTCAACGACACTAAAGGCTTTGGCTTTATCCAACGCAATGGCGGCGACGATGTATTCGTTCACTTCCGTGCGATCCAAGGTGACGGCCACCGTTCACTTCGTGACGGCCAACGTGTTGAATTCAGCGTAGTAAAAGGCCAAAAAGGCTTCCAAGCTGAAGAAGTACAGCCATTAGACTAATCACTCGATTATTCTAAAAAAACGCTCCAATCCTGATTGGGGCGTTTTTTATTTGTATTTCTGTTTATAATAGGTCAGTTTTTTGTCTGTATAAGTTCGAGCACATATTTATGTCATCTGGTTTTGAAACCTTAAATTTACATCCGCAATTGAAACAGGCTATTGATGCTTTGGGTTTCAAGGAAATGACGCCAATTCAGCAAAAGGTTTTAAAATTTACTTTGGCTGGACATGATGCCATTGGTCGTGCGCAAACAGGTACAGGAAAAACTGCTGCCTTTTTAATTAGTGTGATCAACGATTTATTGAATAACCCAATTCAAGGACAGCGTTATCGTGGTGAACCACGTGCATTGGTTTTGGCACCTACACGCGAATTAGCTTTGCAAATTGAAAGTGATGCAAAAGACTTAACCAAATTTACCGACTTAAATGTGGTGACTTTGTTGGGTGGTGTAGATTTCGATAAGCAAAAGTCACAACTCAATAAAAACTTTGTCGATATTATTGTTGCGACACCAGGGCGCTTGATTGATTTTGTAGAACAAAAAGAAGTTTGGCTCGATCAAATTGAATTTTTAGTGATTGATGAAGCAGACCGCTTGTTGGATATGGGCTTTATTCCATCGGTAAAACGCATTGTGCGTTATTCACCGCGTAAGGAACAGCGTCAGACGTTAATGTTCTCGGCAACTTTTAGTTACGATGTATTGAATTTGGCACAGCAATGGTTATTTGAACCAGTTACGGTAGAAATTGAACCTGAAAAGAAAACCAATGCTGATGTTGAGCAACGAGTGTATATGGTTGCCAAAACCGACAAATATAAATTGCTTGAAGAAATTTTACGTGATGAGCCGATTGAAAAAGTCATGATTTTTGCCAATCGTCGTGATCAGGTGCGTAAGCTTTATGATCATTTAAAGCGTGATGGCTATAAAGTGGTGATGTTGTCAGGTGAAATTGCCCAAGACAAACGCTTAAAAATGCTGGATCAGTTTAAAAATGGCAAACATAACATCATGATTGCAACAGACGTTGCAGGGCGTGGTATTCATGTCGATGGTGTTTCGCATGTGGTGAATTTCACTTTGCCTGAACAGTCAGATGATTATGTGCACCGTATTGGTCGTACAGGTCGTGCAGGTACACGTGGTGTGAGTATTAGCTTCTTGTCGGAAGATGATGCGTTCTATTTACCAGAAATTGAAAAAGCTATTGGTCAAAAATTGCCATTAACACGTTTAGATGGTTATTGCTAATTACTCATTTAAGCTATTTTTTAGTTTAAATCCTGCTGTTCTTAGTTTAAAAGTCGCTCTCAGTGGAGCGACTTTTTTGTATTTGCTTCTTATGTCGTGCTGTAATAATTTACTTTGCCTGACATCTAAAGGTCAGCACAGTTTGATAATCATCATCACGGGCAATATCAGTATTACGTCCCGCAATTGTACCTAAAACAGTTGCTGCCGCCTGAATCATTTGTCCCGTTTGCTCATCGACTACACCTTTGAGTGCGCCGTTATAAGATGTTTTTTCATCAACCAAGACTGGAGCGGCACGAGTACCACAGGTTTTATTGGCAGCTGTAATTGCATTATTTTTGGCAATAATATTACTTTTACCTAAACCTGTGACTTCATATAGGTTGTTTTCTTTTTGAATGGCAAGAGAATTATTTGGCGTGGTGGCACATGCGGTTAAAAGTGCAAAAACGGCAAGGCTAGAAAAGGCGACTATTTTTTTCATATCTACCTCGGGGCTAAAACGCTGTAGCGCGTATTGTTTGTTGATGATATTTCAATTCAAATGTGTAGAGATTGAAAATAACAATTTGATCTAGTTGAACATAATCTGGATGGTTTTAGATGTAGACACTGTATAGGCTGTGTTGATAATTCGTCATTCATTTATACACATCAAACCCAATCCATAATGTATTTTCATGCTCTTAAACTATAGATGAATGCGTCAAAGCATCATTGTTTAGATGTGCTGAGCAGGTTCATCTTAAAAGTGCAGACATATAGACCCTAATCAGAATCTTGCAAATAAGCATACGGAAATAGCGCAATTTTTTGAGTTTATGCTAATCTTAACCGAGCTTTTTGAAATAGTTATATAAGTCAATGACGGATACAGCGGTAGAAATCGTTCATCAAAATATTCATCAACGTCAGTCTACGGGGCAGTTAGTTGAACCTGCACCAAATACTGAGCAGCTAGAAATGGCTTTTCAGGCAGCTTTAACCGCACCAGATCATCATCGTTTAAAACCTACGCGCTTTGTGGTGATTACTGCCGAGCAACGTGCAGCATTTGGTGAGTTACTTTCTCAAGCCTTGGCAGACATGGGCGAAACCGATGCGGTTCAGTTGGAGCGAGTGAAACAGCATCCATTTCGTGCGCCACTTTTAGTGTTGGCGTTAACACAATTTCAGGATCATCCAAAAGTGCCATGTTTTGAGCAGACTTTAAGTACAGGTGCTGCGGTACAGAACTTTTTATTGTCTTTGCAGGCGCAGGGTTTTGCCAGTATGTGGCGCAGTGGTGCAGTCGTTGAGTCAAACTTGCTGAAACAAGCTTTAAACTTAAATGCAGATGATTTAATTTCAGGCATTATTTATGTGGGAACAGCAGCCAAAGCCATTCCTGCCCGCACTGAGTTGAATACGCAAGCTTATGTTCGTTATTGGAACGCATAAGTCTTTATTTTTTAGGATATAACAATAATGTCAGAATTAAATTTTACCGATTTGGTTGAACCTGTTGCAGTAGATCGAAAAACTGCGTTACGTATTACAGTATTGGGTGGTGGCAGTTTTGGCACAGCAATGGCCAATACAGCAGTGCGTAATGGCTGCGACACGATGATTTGGATTCGTGATGAAGCAACTGCCAAAGAAATTAATGAAACGCATATTAATCGACGTTATTTGCCAGATTTTCAGTTGGAGCAGGGTTTAAGAGCCGTTTCAGATTTGGAAACTGCAGTTCGTGACCGTGACATTATTTTAGTGGCTATTCCAAGTCATTCTTTCCGTGATGTGTTGCGTCAAATTAAACCTTTTATTAGTGCGCAAGCAGTGGTGTCTTTAACCAAGGGTATTGAAGCCAAAACCTTTAGTTTTATGAGCGATATTATCCGCGAAGAATTGCCTGAAGTGCCGTATGGCGTATTGTCTGGCCCAAACCTTGCTAAAGAAATTGTGGCGGGGCAGCCTGCAGGTACGGTCATTGCCAGTCATTCTGAATTGGTGCGTTATGCAGTGCAGCAAGCTTTACACAGTGCATTATTCCGTGTTTTTGCCAGCGATGATGTGAATGGTGTGGAATTAGGCGGTGCGCTAAAAAATATTTATGCTGTGGCAATGGGCATGGCAGCCGCTTATAACGTGGGTGAAAATACTAAGAGTATGATTTTAACCCGCGCTTTGGCAGAAATGAGTCGTTTTGCGGTTAAGCTTGGTGCAAATCCATTGACCTTCTTAGGGTTGTCTGGTGTCGGTGACTTATTTGCAACGTGTAGCAGTCCATTGAGTCGTAACTATCAAGTGGGTTATGCATTGGGCAAAGGCAAAACTTTGGAACAAGCCACAGAAGAATTGGGGCAAACAGCCGAAGGGATTAATACCATCGTGCAAGTGCGGGCGCGCTCGAATGAATTAGATGTGTATATGCCAATCACTTGTGCGCTTTATGAAGTGATTTTTGAAGGTGCGCCGCCTATGAATATTGCACTGTCTTTAATGAAAAATGGACATCGCAGTGATGTGGAATTTGTCTTGCCGCATCATCAAGTTTAGTTTTACATCCATAAAACTGCGCCACAGTAGGTAAAAACTTGCGTGGAATATGACAGTTTGGTGAACTGAATTGTCATATTCTCAGGTTATACTGAGCGCATAATTTGAGTTAAATTGACACAACTTAATGTGTATCATCCTATAAGGAAATTCTATGCAACTGACTCTTGTTCGTCATGGTGAAGCCGCTCCTGCGATTATGGGCAATGATCATCAGCGCCCATTGACTGAGCGTGGTCATATACAAGCACAAGAAACGGCAGATTATTTAAAAAATATCATTCAGCCCGATGTGTTTGTAGTCAGTCCTTTACTGCGTGCACAAGAAACTTTGGCACATTTGCAGCAATATTTTAAAGATGTGCCTGTGGTGGTCTGCAATACCATTAAACCTGAAGATGATGCAAAAGTTGCTGTGGAATGGTTGTCACAATTGCCGTATGAGTCAATTGCAGTGGTGTGTCACATGAATGTAGTGGCGCACATGGCAGAGATTTTGACTTCAGAATCATTCCATCCCTATCATTTGGCAGAAGCACGGATTTATGAGCAGGCAGTAATTGCTGCGGGGCTTTCAACCCAAATCAAAAGTTTTATTCCAAACGCATAAAATAAATGTATAAAGTTAAATATAATTCAACGGTAGAACGATAATAATGCTGTATTTATGGATGCCAGAAGCCAATGGGGTTTGGCAATGGTCAAATGGGGAATACTGGACAGAGGCAGATAGTCTTGATGCCTTGATTCAGGCATTGCAGGCTTTTCAAGGAAAAGATGCTGTGGTGTTTTTCCCAAGCCGTGATGTGCAAATCATGCAACAAACTTTGCCTAAAGCTCAATATAAACAATTGGGTACCGATGGCGTGAAGTATTTATTAGAAGAATATACCGTATTGCCAATTGATGCGATGCAGGTGGTTCATCATTTTCAGCCACCTGAGCAAATAACCGTGCTGGGAGTTGCCAAGCATAGTATTGAAACCTATTTGCATGTATTAAGTTTGTTGCCAGTTAAAATCAGTGCATTGTTACCTGATTTTTTAATTTTGCCGCAACCTGAACCAGGGCAAACGGTGATTGGAAATATTTGCGGACGCTTGTTGGTACGTGAAAGTGAATTTTTAGGTTATTCAGTTGATGATCTGGCACTTTATCTAGATTATCAAACTGCAGAACGAAACTATAAAATCACCAACTTTAGTGCAGAACAAATGCAAAGTATTGAAGCATTTGCAACACAAGAACAATTAGAAAGCTTTCATTATGTAGTACCTGCATTAGTGAAAGCCAAACAGCATCCATTCAATATGCTGCCAAAATCCAAGCAAGACACGGGTGTTTCAGGTTATTGGAAAGCCTGTGCAGCAGTATTTCTTGGGATTTTAATTGTACAGTTTAGCTATGATGCACTGCGTTGGAGCAAACTTAAAAAAGTAGCAGATCAAACAGCGGTTCAAGCCATAGAACAATATCAATATTGGTTTGGTGCAAATAGTCGTATTACCGAGCAAAATATTCAAAGCCAGTTTGAAAGTCAGGTACGCATGAGTAAAAATGCAGATACTCAAGCGCTGCAATTGCTCAGTCGTGTTGGCCCTGTGTTGATGCAAAATCAAATTGTGGCTAATCGTGTGAGTTTTGATGCCAATATGTTGAACATGGAATTGAATGCTAATTCGGCAGCGACCTTGCAAGCGCTCACTCAGCAATTGAATCAGCAGGGTTTTAAGGTCGAGCTGGGTAATATTCAGCCGAGCGCGTCAGGTGCAGTAGGATTGGTGAAAATACAATAATGAAAGCCATGGAAAAAATGTCGACTTGGTTCGATCAACGTATTGAACTGGTGCAAGATTATTTAGATCGTTTAAATACACGTGAGCGTGTTTTGGTGGTGTTTACCACAATCTTTGTGATCGTTGCTGCGGTGGGTTCTGCATTGTGGTATATGCATGCCGCAGCCGAAAAACAGCAAAAACGGGTGAATGATCTTAAAGATTTGGTGGTGGTGATGCAAACTCATGCAGTCACCATGAAACCAGCTAATGATGCTCAACTCAGTGCAGCCGATAAAATTCAGCGTGTGGCTCAGCAACAGGGTTTATCGGTTGCTTCGCAGCAAAGTGGTGACAAGATGCAACTTGTAGCGAGTCATGTCAATTATGCCGTGTTGGCAAATTTTTTAACCCAATTGGCGCAAATGGGTTTAAGTATTGAAAAAATGGAATTAATTTCTGAAGCAGGGCAGATTAAATTAACAGCGACAGTCCAGTAAAGGTTAAAAATAAAGTCCGAAACTCGGAAAATAAACCCATGTCAAGCATAGCGTTTTGACTGGGCTAAGCCTATAATATGGCGACTTAGAAAGCAGTAGACTTTTGCAGATATGTTGTATTCTCTAGCCCGCCCGTTGTTATTTTCTTTAGCACCAGAGCGTGCACATGAGCTGACACTATCACTATTGAAATCGAGCCATAAAATGGGCTTGATGCGTCAAAAGACTGTAGCGAAACCTGTGACGTGTATGGGAATTGAATTCCCTAATCCAGTAGGTTTGGCAGCAGGTCTAGACAAAAATGGTGCGTATATTGATGCCTTGGCTGGTTTAGGCTTTGGGTTTATTGAAATTGGCACCATTACGCCACGTCCTCAAGCGGGCAATCCGCATCCACGTTTATTCCGTATTCCGCAGGCCAAAGCCATTATTAACCGTATGGGTTTTAATAATGATGGGGTCGATCAGCTGATTGAAAACGTCAAAGCGGCAAAATTTAAAGGCATTTTGGGGATTAATATTGGTAAAAATGCCGATACGCCTGTTGAAAATGCGGTAGATGATTATCTGATTTGTCTAGAAAAAGTCTATAACTATGCCTCTTATATTACTGTAAATATTTCATCACCCAATACCAAAAATTTGCGCAGTTTGCAAAGTGGTGATGCGCTGACTGAATTATTGCAAACCCTCAAACAGCGTCAGTTGGAGTTGGCCGAAGAACATCAACATTATGTGCCGTTGGTCTTAAAAGTTGCTCCAGATTTAGACCCTGAAGATATTCAGTTTATTGCCAAGCAATTATTGCAATTCAAAATTGATGGCCTGATTGTGACCAATACCACTTTGTCGCGTGAAGGCGTAGAAAACTTGCCGCATGGCGATGAAGCTGGTGGTTTATCGGGCGCGCCTGTGTTTGAAAAAAGTACTGCATGTTTGGCAGCATTTTCAGCAGCACTGAAAGGTGAAATTCCTTTAATTGGTGTCGGTGGCATTTTGTCGGGCGAACAAGCGGTTGCCAAAAAAAATGCAGGTGCAAGCTTGGTTCAGGTGTATAGTGGTTTAATCTATGCAGGTCCTGAGCTGGTTCAAGATTGTGTGAACGCCTTATAACTTATGAATACCATTGATATCGTTATTCTGATTCTCTTGCTTATTGGAGGGTTGAACGGTTTGCGACAAGGATTTATTAAAGCCTTTGCGAACTTGGTAGGATGGATTTTTGCCCTAATTGTTGCGGCAAAATATGCAGTTGTCCTAGCACCTTCGATGACAGCACTCAGTAGCGATCCTGTGGTACAAAAAATTGCAGCCTTTGCATTTATTGTCTTGGTAATTGTGGTACTGACCTGGATTGTAACCGCTGTTCTAAATGGTGTTTTAAAGAGCTTGAAGCTTGGCCCATTAAATCGTTTGGCAGGCGGTGCATTTGGTACCTTGAAAGGCTTACTCATTGTCCTTATTACCATTCAAGGCATTGGTCCTTGGGTCGAAAGCTCGCCTTATTGGAAACAGTCTAAATTTGTACAAACTTTATTGCCGTATGCACCGTGGGCAACAGAACTGTCCAAAGACGCTGCCAATGAGGCTTTACAGCACATCAAGTCGAAAGATGCCGCGCCATCTTCCGACATCGCATCTGACGCAAAAGAAAATCGCTCTGGCGCAGATGGCTCAACGAATAATCCTTTTTATTAATCCCTAGCTGGTCTGCGAGGTTGCTATGTGTGGAGTTGTTGGTATAGCTGGTAAATCACCTGTTAACCAAATGTTGTTTGATGCATTAACGATGTTACAACATCGTGGACAGGATGCAGCTGGGATCGTAACTTGCCACAATGGGCGTTTGTTCTTGCGTAAAGATAACGGTATGGTGCGTGATGTATTCCATACACGTCACATGCGTGCGTTGCAAGGTAATTATGGTATTGGGCACGTGCGTTATCCAACTGCAGGTTCATCAAGCAGTGCCGAAGCGCAGCCATTTTATGTGAACTCGCCGTACGGGATTACTTTGGCACACAATGGTAATTTGACCAATGCCGAAGAAATTCACGAAGATCTGTTTAAAACAGATTTACGTCACATGAACACCGATTCTGACTCAGAAGTGTTATTGAACGTATTTGCACATGAATTGCAAAAACGTGGCAAATTAAACCCAACTTCAGAAGATATTTTTCATGTGATCAGCCGTGTGCATGAGCGTTGTAAGGGTGCTTATGGCGTTGTTGCTATGATTACAGGTCAAGGATTGGTTGGCTTCCGTGATCCAAATGGTATCCGTCCATTGATTTACGGTTCACGTGAAACTGAACAGGGCATGGAATATATTATTGCATCAGAATCTGTGGCAATTACTGCACTTGGCTTTAAAGTTGAACGTGATATTGCGCCGGGTGAAGCGATCTTTATTAATGACGCAGGTGAATTATTTACCCAGCAATGTGCCGCTAAACCTGAATATCGCCCATGTATTTTTGAATATGTATATTTTGCTCGTCCAGATGCGACCATTGATGGTATTTCAGTGTATAAAGCGCGTTTGAAAATGGGTGAAAAACTGGCGCATAAAATTACCCAAGAGTGGGGCGAGCAACACGATATTGATGTCGTTATTCCAATTCCAGATACATCACGTACATCAGCTTTAGAATTGGCAAATACTTTAGGGGTTAAATTCCGTGAAGGTTTTATGAAAAACCGCTATATCGGACGTACCTTTATTATGCCAGGTCAGCAATTGCGTAAAAAATCAGTGCGCCAAAAACTGAACCCTGTAGAGCTTGAGTTTAAAGGCAAAAATGTACTGTTGGTGGATGACTCGATTGTCCGTGGTACGACCTGTAACGAAATTATTCAAATGGCACGTGATGCTGGGGCGAAAAAAGTATTCTTTGCTTCTGCAGCGCCAATGGTGAAATATCCAAACGTGTATGGTATTGATATGCCAGCCAAAGATGAATTAATCGCGTCTAACCGTAATGTCGAAGAAATTCGTGAAATTATTGGTGCAGACCGTTTAATTTTCCAAGATTTAGAAGATTTAAAACAAGCCGTTCGTACCCATAAAGTACCGCATTTAACTGAATTCGATTGTTCAGTATTTGATGGCGTGTATGTAGCTGGCGGAATTGACGAAGCTTATCTGAATGATCTTGAGCAAAAGCGCAACGACTTGGCTAAAAAAGGCAAAGATGGTTATATTGATGTCAATATTGATGCCGCGTCAGTAGACTTAACTGGTGTAAAAGAGAGTTAATTTTTTTTCTGATCAGCTCAGTGAGAAAAGCGGGAAATTCCCGCTTTTTTCATTTATGATGGTGGCTCAAATACAATGTAATTCAGGATGTTTACATTGAGGTCTGTGAGTAGTTACTTGATTAAAAACAAAAATATGATTTGGTCTGCAATTTTATGTTTGGTTGCAGTCGCTTTGACCCTGTTTATCTTAAACACAGTTTTGGGTCTGTTGGTCTATTATGTCGATTCAAGCCAATCCATCTATTGGCACAGTCTAAGCCCATACTGGATTACGGTCTTGGTGCTGATTATGACGGTATCCGTTATTTTGGAATTTTACGTTTTTCGCTCAGGTGGTCATTCTTTGGCAAAACAATTGGGTGCGCGTCGTTTAACCCAGTTCGAAAGTACCCCAGAAGAAAGTACCGCACTTAAACTGACCGAACAATTGGCCGATACCTTTCAAATCCCAGCGCCTACTGTATATGTATTGCCCGATGAAATAGGGGTAAATGCCCTCACTGCAGGCTTTAGTCATAAAGATATTGTGATTATTTTGACTTGGGGTGCTTTGCAAAACTTGGATGAGCAAGAGCTTTATGGACTACTCAGCCATGAGTTTAACCATATTTTAAGTGGTGAAACCATTGATAATACCAAGCTTAAAATCCTCTACAGTAGCCTAACCACGTTTAGTAAGTGGGGCAGTAGCATCGCCAAACTTGGCTTTGGACAACATCGTGATGCACCGCCACATAAGTTAGCGACTTTTTTTGTTGCTGTAGGTGGTGGTATCTGGTTGTTTGGTAGCTTGGGCGTGTTGATTACCCGCTTAATTAAATATATTAGTCTAAGCGGACGTACCTTTAAAAATGATTTAAAAACCAAACGTTTGATTCAAAATAATGCCAATATTCAAACTTTGCTGCGAATTTATGTGCATCATGCAGGGTCGCAAATTCATAGTGAATATTCAGAATCTATTTCCCACATGTGCTTTGCTAACTCGCTCAGTCCGCAAAGCTGGATGAACATTCATCCAAGTATTGAAGCCCGTATTTTTGAGCTTGATCCAACCTTGGTACAAGACTTACAGCTAGAAAATTTGAAGCGTTTACGCAATCAGCCTTTGTTTAGCCTATTTCGCTCGTTAGAAGAAATGAATGCTGAATATTATGCGCCGTGGAGTTCACCACAACCTTTGCCTTTGCTGCGCTTATCGCCAATTAGCTTTGCAATTAATGATGCAATTAAGCCCCTCAAGCCTGAAATTCGTAATAACATGCCGCGCCCAGAGTTGATTCAGCGTGCCTTACAAACGGCAACGGGTTCGCGTGAGGTGATTGTTGCTATTTTAATGATTCGCCAATATCGTGAATTTATTCCTGCTGAAGCAGAAGTCAGCCGTGCAATTGTAGATGCTTTATTAAATTTGGATGGGCGAGTACATATCTCGATTTTCCATGAAGCATGTAAAAATATTGGTGGTATGCCGCTGAGTATCGCACGGCAGTTTTTAACCAAATTGGCAAAAATCATTCAGGAAGATGGTGAAATTGGTTTGTTAGATGCTTTGCTGCTTGAACGAATCAAGTTTGAATTAAACTTACTGCCTTTACATACACCTGCAGCGTTACACGAAGTTAAACCGCAAATTGTACGTTTAATCGATGCTTTATTGCATGTGCAGCAAATTAATAGTGTTAATCAGTTAGATGTACGTGAACGTATTTTAGAACGTGTTTTAACTGCAGATGAATTGATTGATTATGAAGAAATTTCAGATGAACCGATTGATTTATCAGAAATTTTAAATGATATGGCAGGTTTGCTGCTGCGTGATCGACTGATGGTGTTAGGCATTGCTGAAATTTGTTTGTGGAATGACCGTATTATCACCCAAGATGAATTGGATGTTTTGGAGTTGCTCTATTGGCGTTTAGGTTTTAAAACCGAAGAAATTGTCGAGCAAATGCAAAAACAAAACAGTTTGATGATTGTGTGACACTGATTGACTAGGTGTGTTTAAAGCAAGTTTTCTGGATCATCTAAATAGATCAGATTGGGTTAAAGAAAGCACAGCATCGTGCGACCTTTCTAGGTAGAATAGGTGCTATCTTGCATGTTGTTCTGTGATAAATACGTGCAGCGAAAAATTAGATGGGTGATGATAAACATGATGGGGCATCAGCGTGACATTTTAGCCAGTTTGGGAATCGATATTTGGGTTTCCAGAATGGCTGTGTCTCAAACTTTGCCACAATCATCGGTTTGGCGCGACCAAGCTGCACCTGAAATACACAGCGAAATTATTGTTCCTGCTACAGTACCTCAACAATTAAAACAACAACAGCCGATTATTCACGAAAAGCCTAAGCAAGAACCATCTCCGCAACATACGACAGTTGAAGCGGCCGCGCCAGAAGTTGTTCCTGAAGCGCGTGTCATGCTGCAAATTGAAGCATTTAGTATTGAAGCTTTGCAGTTGCCACATTGTGTCATTTTGGTAGAAAGCACTACCTTGAGTCAGGAACAGCAACAATTGTGGCGTAATATTCAACATGCGCTACAGGCCGAATATCACGTATTGCAATGGCCTTTTGCTTTAGAAGTATTACAAGACGGCATCGGGGTAGAAAATTATGTGCAAGGTTTTGTTGATGTCTTGAGCACAGATAAAAACATGCTGATTTTAGGTCAATTACCACATTTTAAATCTGAACAATGTTTGCATTTAGCCAGCTTGCAAGAGATGTTAGATCAACCGCTGTTGAAAAAAAGTCTGTGGGATGCGATACAAATCACATCGTTACAGCCTAAAGCCTAAGTCAATTCAGATATTTAAAACTCTACATATACAAGCAATTGTAGACACGAAACAGGGATAATCATGCGTAAAAAAGTGGTAGTGTTTAGTCAAATTGATGCAGAAATTTTAAGTAAGCTAGAGCAAGATTATCAGGTGGTGCAGGTCAGCCCGAAGTTGGGTGACGTGAATCAACAGTTGCTTGAGCATGTGCAAGATGCGGATGGCATGATTGGTGCAGGGCGCTTGCTTAATCAAAGCAACTTGCATACTGCGACTAAACTCAAAGTGATTTCGAGTGTAAGTGTCGGTTACGACAACTATGATGTAGATTATTTAACCCAACAAAAGATTAGTCTTTGCCATACACCGCATGTCTTGACTGAAACCACAGCAGATTTAGCCTTTACTTTATTGATGAGTGCAGCACGACAAGTGCCATATTTAGATCGGTGGACTAAACAAGGGCAATGGAAACGTACCGTGGGTGCAGCGCAGTTTGGACAGGATATTTATGGTAAAACCATTGGTATTGTAGGTTTGGGGCATATTGGTGCGGCTATCGCACGGCGTGCATTTCATGGTTTTAATATGAAGGTGGTGTACCACAATCGTCGTGAAAAAATGGAAGTGGCGCAGGCATTCAATGCGGAATATTTAAGTCTGGATGAATTGCTGCAACAGTCTGATTTTGTGGTGCTGGCAGTCGATTTAAATGCAGACTCTAAAGCCTTAATTGGTCAGCGTGAACTTGATTTAATGCAGTCACATGCAATTTTGGTCAATATTTCGCGTGGTTCAGTCATTGATGAGCAGGCACTTATTCAGACCTTAGAAGCAGGCAAAATTTTTGCCGCGGCTTTGGATGTCTATGACAAAGAACCACTGCAAGAATCGCCATTATTTGAGTTAGATAATGTCGTGACTTTGCCACATATTGGTTCGGCAACCGCAGCAACTCGAAAAAAAATGGCAAATTTGGCCTATAAAAATTTGGTTGATGCGTTGGAAGGGCGTTGTCCGCAATATGTGGTCAATCCTGCATGCTATACGCTTTAAAGTTAAAGATGATTTGGTAAAAATTGATAACACATCATTGCAAATGCGTTCATTTTTCAATGTTATAGTGAATCATTATGCAAGATATGTATTTGAGATCATCCATTGAAACGTCTATTACTGATTTGCGGTTTGAGTTTTGCCAGTATTGCGACAACCCAAAGTGCCAATTTAACCACCACACCACAATTTAATGTGCCTGAAATTGGCAGTGGTCTGGGGTTAATTGATCAGCAAAAAGAACGCAGTATTGGTGAAAAAGTCTATCGGAAAGTGCAGCGTAAAATGCCTGTCACGCAAAACCCGTGGTTGGAAGATCAATTAATCAATACATTTTCGCATCTACTCAGCCAAACTCAATTAGGACAACCGATTGGATTGCTGATTATCAATGATCCACAAATTAATGCCTTTGCTGTGCCGGGTGGTTTATTTGCGTTAAATACAGGTCTCATTAATTCTGCCCGTAATATGGATGAAGTTGCGGGCGTGATGGCGCATGAAATTGCTCATGTGTCGCAACGTCATTACAGCCGATCCCAAGAGGCATTTAAAGGACAGGGTTTGTTGGCACTGGCTGGGGTTGTGGTTGGAGCATTGGTTGCCTCACATGCCGATGGTGATGCAGGCGCAGCGGTGATGATGGGTTCTCAAGCCGCTTTAATGGATCAGCAATTGACTTATAGCCGTAATCAGGAACGTGAAGCAGACCGCATTGGCATGCAATATATGTATAGCGCAGGCTATAACCCACAAAGCATGGCAGACTTTTTTGAGGTGATGCACCGTACTACGAGTCGAGTGAGCTTCTTACCTGACTTTTGGTTTACCCATCCCTTAACCACAGAGCGGATGAGTGAGGCGCGTTTACGTGCCAATCAATTGCCACCAGTGCCAACCTCGCTGCGTGATGAAGACTTTGAGATTTTAAAGTTATATAGTTTGGTGGTTTCGCAGCAGGCGACAGAACAGCAGCTTAAAGCATTTGCAACCCGTAACCATTTTGCGGCGAATTTGGCTTTGGCTTATTTTTATAGCCAGCAAGGCGATTTTGTTTTGGCGCAACAAAGTATAGATCAGGCCAAAAGTCACAATCGTTTACATAATTTATTGACACTTATTCAAACTGACATTTATTTAGGGCAAAATAAAATTGATTTAGCGCTCAAAACAATTGGTTCACCTGCGCGAATTATGCCTGAAAATCGTGCGCTGAATTATAAATGGGCCGAGGTTTTGATTCGTCAAAATCAAACTACGCAAGCAGAAAGTATTTTGAAGGATTTCTTGCAAAAAAATCCACGTGATTTATCGGCATGGAATTTAATGCAGCAAGCGGCAAATGTAGACCGAAGCTCTGCATTACGCACGGTAAATGTGTTACGGTATCGTGCAGAAGTACAGTATTGGTCAGGTTGGGAAGAAGAGGCAATTAAATCATTACTGCACGCGCAGCGTTTAGCCAAAGACAATCAGGCGATGTCGGCAAATATAAAAAACCGTGTGACTGAAATGCAAAGAGAACGACAGTTAAAAATATAAGTCGGGCGTACATACGGTGGCATAACAATAAAGAAAAGGAGTTTAAGAATGATTGAGGGACAATGTTTATGTGGTGCGGTGTATTACCGTTACCATGCCGAAATTGAAAAAACAATATTATGTTTTTGCCAGCATTGCCGTCGTGCGCAAGGCGGTATTATGGGATGGAATAGTCCAGTGGCACGCGAACATTTTGAAGTGGTGCGTGGCTTAAAATATCTAAAAGAATATTTTCATAGTCCCAATAAAGCACGGGTATTTTGTCAGGAGTGTGGCAGCCCGATTTATTCTTATCGGCTAGATTTACCCGATATTATTCGCTTACGCTTAGGGACAGTGACTCAAGGCAAAGTTCCCGAACCATGTGAGCAAGCATTTGCGCAATACAAACCCAACTTTTTGGCAATTGAGTCGTGTGAATAGTTATTCACCGAATATACAATGCTAAAATAGAACTTGAGTTGAAACGACCCTGACTTGAAAATGAAAAAATATATTTATTTATGCCTTACTTTGGGGATGACCTTGCAAAATGTCTATGCTGCGAGTGCAGAGCAGTATGTGTTGGCTGTTGAAGAAATTAATGCGCAATATAAACAAGATACCCGACAGTTTTTACGAGGCTTAAACCCACAACAGCAGGGTTTTAATCCGCAGCAACAGCAGCAGTTTTGCGGCATTGTTAGTCGTTATGTTGATCGTTTATATCAGGCAGCAGATGAAAACCGTGCCTATTTGGATCGTCGTTATCAGAATATTAATAAACAGGACGTGATTCAGCAGGTCAGCACATCTAAAGAAATGCAATTACTGAAAAAATATCAAGTGAACTGCGATTTAAAGTAAAAAGTTAAAGCAGAAGTGTCTAAGGGTGAATAGATAATCTATCTCATCCTAGGTTTAGCATTTTACTTAATAGCATTAGATAGAAAGATTAAAGCGGGCTTAATCTGACATTTAAATCAGTGTTCGGAGAAGCACAAATTTGGGGTGAGCTAATTAGCTTAATTTGGCTTTAATTTTGGCAGATACTTGAGCAGGATCGGCGCGCCCGGCTATGAGCGGACGCAGAGAGTTCATCACCTTACCCATATCTTTCATGCTAGTAGCTTGTTGCGCTTCAATGGTTTGCGCAATCATGGAATCAAGTTCTTCCTCAGTCATAGCTTCTGGTAGAAACTGAGATAACACCTCAATTTCGGCTTGTTCCTTACTAGCTAAATCTTCTCGGCCAGCGCCTTCAAAGGCTTTAACCGATTCTTTACGTTGTTTAATTTGCTTTTCAATGACCGCAAGAACCTGAGCATCGTCAAGCTCTTTGCGCTCATCGACTTCGATTTGCTTAATTGCCGCCTGTAGACTACGAATTACCGTTAACTTATCCATTTCTTTGGCGCGCATTGTCGCTTTCAAAACGTCAGTAATTTGGTTTTTTAAAGTCGTCATCATTTAATCCAGACAGGCAATCACAAATTAATTAGTAAAGGCGAGTAGTACGTACTGATTCACGCGCCAATTTCTTTTGGTAGCGTTTAACAGCAGCAGCTTTTTTGCGCTTACGTTCTTGAGTTGGTTTTTCGTAGAATTCACGCTTACGTACGTCAGCTAAAACACCTGCTTTTTCGCAAGAACGTTTGAAACGACGGATAGCTACGTCTACTGGTTCGCCTTCTTTCAATTTAACTTGTGGCATGAAGAATCCTCATTAAGTTATGGATAAGATCTGGGCGAAATTGCCCACGATCACAAGTGAAGGTCAGTATTTTACTCATTTACATCTCATATCACAAGTCTATAATAGGTTTCGCAATAGAATTGATACAGGTTATAGGCAATTTAATGATCGTTTTAGGCTTAGAAACATCTTGTGATGAAACAGGACTTGCACTGTATGACAGCGAGTTAGGTTTGCGCGGGCAAGTACTGTATAGCCAAATTAAATTGCATGCAGAGTATGGTGGTGTGGTACCCGAACTGGCTTCACGTGACCATGTGCGCAAACTTATTCCTTTAATCAATCAATTGCTTGAGCAGAGCCAAGTCAAAAAATCTGAAATTGATGCAGTGGCTTATACCCGTGGGCCGGGGCTAATGGGCGCACTCATGACAGGCGCATTATTTGGACGAACTTTAGCTTTTGCCTTAAATAAACCTGCAATTGGGGTGCATCACATGGAAGGGCACATGCTTGCACCATTATTGTCTGCGACACCGCCAGAATTTCCGTTTGTCGCTTTATTGGTTTCGGGTGGACATACACAGCTCATGGCAGCTTATGGCATTGGCCAATATGAATTGTTAGGCGAGTCGATTGATGATGCTGCAGGCGAGGCTTTTGACAAAGTTGCCAAAATGATGGGTTTACCGTATCCGGGTGGGCCAAATATCGCCGAACTAGCTGAACAAGGCGATGCCAAAGCTTTTGAATTTCCACGTCCAATGTTGCACCAAGGCTTAGAATTTTCATTTAGCGGTTTAAAAACTGCGGTTTCAGTACAAATGAAAAAGTTAGGTGATGAAAACCGTGATGCCGATATTGCGGCAAGTTTCCAAGAAGCGATTGTTGATACTTTGGTGAAAAAATCGGTAAAAGCTTTAAAACAAACAGGTTTAAAACGCTTGGTGATCGCGGGTGGGGTGAGTGCAAATACTCGGTTACGTGAGCGTTTAGAAGCAGATTTAGCTAAAATTCGTGCAACGGTTTATTATGCAGAACCTGCATTGTGCACCGACAATGGTGCAATGATTGCTTTTGCGGGCTATCAGCGTTTAAAAGCAGGGCAGCAAGATGGTTTATCGGTTACGACTACACCACGTTGGCCGATGACGGAGCTTACCAATCCAACTGCGGGTTAAGTTGTTCGTAGCATAAAATCAATCAGAGGCAATAATCTGCCTCTGACTTTATATGCTAAATTTTTACATTAATATTAGAAACGAATACTTAAAACTTAGCGAATTGCGTCCATTAAACCTTTGGTAAGATCTTTCATCATGCCTTGCATCACAGCATTCCCCGCATTGTTGCAGTTTTCTAATTTTTTACCTTCTAGTGATTTACCTTGATTGGCTATTTCTTCGCACTTCTGCAAAACTTTTTTAGCCTCATCTAAGTTCTCAGCATAATATTCTTGCGTTTTCACTTGTGTACATGCTGTAAGCGTTGTGATTAAACTTACCGTTATTAACAAATTTTTAAATTTAAACATTATTTTTTAACCGTTGTTTGTTTTAAAGAGATTACATCTTAAGCGAATAATGGGTTCAGAAAATAATACAATGGACTAAAGTTGATCTTGTTAACTAAAATTAAATAATTGTAATATAAGTATTTTTTAATAATTTTTCTGAAATTTTATAGTCATATTCTATCCCAAACTTTATTTCACGTATTGGTTTCAAATAGAACTGCTTTATTTTTTTTGTGCACTCATCCTACAATTTATAGAAATCCATAAAGTAGCTGACAGCAGTATTTAAATCTGTGAATCCTGTCCAATTGTTGTGTTTTCAACTTTAAACTATGATTTTTGGTAGATATTTAATATAAAACCAATTGAGATAAACATGCGATTTAAAAATACATTTTGCATTATTTGTGTGATGGGGATGATGGTATTGACCGCTTGCGAAGGGGCTGAGTCAATACAGCAAAATATAAATAGTACAGAAAATCAGCCGAGTTCAGTGACAGCCCAACAGGTCGAAGTACCGACTCGTTTGACTACTGCAGCAACTCATCCTTCGGCTATCACACCTGAAGCGACAGTACCGCAAGAAGTATATGTAGGAGAGCCGACTGTGGCAGAAATGCAGGCGCATGGCGAAGAATTTTATAAAGACACATTGGCACGGATTGCTGCAGAACAAGGTCAGTAGTCGCTCAGTCATTTAGCGCGTTTAAATAGAGTGGGTTGCTGACTATCTTCTATATGCAAACAACCCATTAAAATATTTAAAGTGCTTTAAGTTGCTGCGAGCCAATCCAGTGTTTAGAAAATTGATAGGCAGCACGCCCTGAACGCTGTCCACGTGCCTGACACCATCTTAATGCTTCTGCACGTACTTCGGCAGTCATTGGCATTTCGGCTTTGTGTAAATAATGCTCCACAATTTCTAAATATAGATTTTGATCCATTGGATAAAACGACAGCCATAGACCAAAGCGATCAGACAGTGAAATTTTCTCTTCAATTGCTTCTTGAGGATGCAACTCAGTATATTGCGGTACATCTACACGAGTGACAGGTGTATTTTCATGCATAAATTCAGGTAATAGATGACGTCTGTTACTGGTTGCATAAATAATAAAATTACTGGAACCTGATTGTAATGAACCATCTAAAACACTTTTTAAACTACGATAATTTTCATCTTCTGCGTTAAAAGCTAAATCATCACAGTAGACAATAAATTTTTCAGGACGATGCTGAATGATTTTTTGAATTTCTGGCAATTCAGACAAATCATCGCGTTCAATTTCAATTAAACGTAATCCTTGATTGGCATACTCGGTCAATAGGGCACGTACAATAGATGATTTTCCCGTACCGCGTGAGCCTGTAAGTAACACATCATTGGCAGGTAAGCCATTTAAAAACTGCAAGGTGTTTTGAATGACTTTTTCTTTTTGCTTTTCGATGCCTTTTAAATCATCTAAATCAATTTTTCTTGGTTGTTGAATCGCTATCAATTGTCGATCTTGCCATTTGAATGCGATGGCGGAAAAGTCGGTTTCTTGTTTTAAAGCAGGTAAACTTTGCTGTAGTTGTTGGAGTACATGAGAAAGTGATAATAAGATGTTGTCGGGTAAATCTAGGTTTGCCATGATAATTCAGCTTAAAAAATGCAGATCAGATTGCTACACTTTAAGACTAGCGCAATTGACCTAGATTTGACAATCAAAGTGTGAATCGAGTCATTGACGCGTATTACAATTTTTTAGATATTGTTGTGTATAGTAGGCATAGGCAAGCGTAGTGCTGCGAATAAACCAACGGATTGAGGAATGCTATGTTATTTAAAGATTTCACCGAAGATGTTAATCCGCATCAAGCCTATCGCATAAAAAAACTCAAGCGCCAAATTCAAAATGCCGAATCGTATGAAGAATGGAAAAGTATTGCCATTCGTATAGATGAAGAAACTGGTGCGCAAGAATGGAAATATGACAACAGTTCGCCATATTTTGATGCGGAAATTATCTCGCATCGTTTAAATTTATTACGCCGTTATCGCACCACCGAACGCAGTCACGATTTAATTTATATTTTGCGTGAAGGTTTAACTTTTGACATCGCCAATATTGCCCATCCGATGTTGTTTACTGCAACCTATGTGGGTACTAAAAAAATTATTGAAGATTATGTGGATGAAGTCAGTAAAAGTTTGGCTTTTGTCGCTTCAGATGAATGTCAGGCTTTAACCAAAGTAGAAAAAATAGAGTTTTTTCAGCAATGCCAAACTGCATACGGACAACCTGCCTTGATGTTCTCTGGTGGGGCAACGCTAGGTTTGTTTCATACAGGTGTTTGTAAGGCCTTACTTGAACAGGATTTAATGCCTAAAGTGCTGTCGGGTTCGAGCGCGGGTGCAATAATGACTGCAATGCTAGGCATCGCAAAACCTGAAGAAGTACAGCATATTTTGGGTGGTGAGTCATTTTTCCACGAAGCATTTCAGTTTAGACAAATGCGCGAAATTCTTAAAGGCAATGGTGGAATTGCCGATGTGCATTATTTAAAAAAATTCCTGATCAAAAACTTGGGCGATACCACGTTTGAAGAAGCTTTTCAAAAATCAGGTTTGCATATTAATGTGGCGGTTGCGCCTTATGATGCATCGCAAGACTCACGCATTATGAACAGCTTCACTGCGCCAGATTTGTTGGTTTGGAGTGCGGTGTTGGCCTCGTGTGCTGTGCCAATTTTATTTCCACCAGTACGTTTAACCAACAAGCGTTATGATGGCGAACACACTCCATATATGGGTAAAACCCGTTGGGTGGATGGCAGTGTGCGTAGCGATTTCCCACAGGAAAAAATGGCACGTTTGTATAATATTAACTACACCATCGCCAGTCAGGTCAATCCGCATGTAGTGCCTTTTATGCAGGATGATATTAAGCGTTATCGTAAAGATATGCTGAGTTGGCCAGAACGGATTATTCGTCGTCAGGGCAAAGTCATTAGTCGTGGGGTAATGGATTTTGTACGTGAGCGCGCAGGAGCTGTACCGCCAGTGCGTCGTTTGCTAGATCATGGCTATGGCATTGTCGATCAACGCTATTATGGTGATGTGAATATTGTAGGAAGCTATAACCTGCGTCATTACAGCTATATGTTGCAAAACCCGAAACCACATTTATTTAAAATTTTACAGCGTGAAGGCGAGCGTGCGACTTGGCCGAAAATTTCATCAATTGAAACACATGCACGTGTCGGTAAAACTTTGCAACATTGCTTAGAGTTATTAAATGCAGCTCAAATAGAGGTATCCACCGAAGTCGCAGCAGAAATGCGCACTGGCGCAAGTGTTGTTTAATGTTTTAAATTTGGATGTTCAACAGTTAGATACTGCGCAGTTCGAGCTGCGCAGTAAAGCGCAAAGTTTGCAATATGGTCGGCATATCTATCGTTTTGAACATCAAGGGCAGTTTTATTGGCTGAAAGCCCAACAACAAGGTGTTCATGCGACAGTAGAGCAGGGTTTTGCACAAGAATGGAACTTTTATAAACAGTACGCGCAATCATCATATTTATCTTTTTTATTGCCATGTGAATTGATGGATGCTGCACCCATTCATATTCAGTCGCAGGGTAATTCACATGACATTTCATCGCATTATTCACAGGTCTATTCACGTGCTTTAATTTTACCTGAAGCGCAAGCTGTTTTTGTGATGGGTAATTTACCTGAATATACAGAAGCGATTAAACACATATTTTTGCGTGTCTTTGAAGCAGTGGAAGCATTACATCAATTGGGTTGGATTCATGCTGACTTAAAAGCTGAACATATTGTGCAGTTGGATGGGCAAATCAAACTGTTAGATTTTGAGCAAGTACAGCAAATTGCAGATATTCAATGTCAGGGGATGACTGCAACGCCACGTTATATGGCACCAGAATTATTTCACGGACAGCTCAAAACTGCACAAAGTGATATTTATGCTTTAGGCATTATTTTTTATGAATGGTTAACGCAACAACGCTTGCAGGCAAATAGTTACCACGATTGGGCGTATTTACATTGTCAAAGATTGCATATCCAACTTTCTACGCATCTACAAGCATTTTTACCACTGCTGAATCACATGTTGGCAAAGTCCTATTCGCAGCGTGCAACGAGTATTGCAGAGTTGAAATTATGGCTTAGTGGCTGAATATGCTTAAGAAAAAATCAAAAAATAGTTTTTTGTTTTTTATTTAAACAGTCATTGTGCTTTTTTATAAAAAAGGCTTGTCATCAGGAAGTGATCTCTATAATATACACAGCCATCGGGGACGTGGCGAAATTGGTAGACGCACTGGATTTAGGTTCCAGCGCCGCGAGGTGTGAGAGTTCGAGTCTCTCCGTCCCCACCACTTAAATATCAAGTCAGCTTGATTTTAAGTTACAGAGGATTGGTGTAATGGTAGCATGACGGTCTCCAAAACCGTTCGTCAAGGTTCGAATCCTTGATCCTCTGCCAAATTAAAATCCAACAACTCAGTTGGTACCCGATGTTGGGGACGTGGCGAAATTGGTAGACGCACTGGATTTAGGTTCCAGCGCCGCGAGGTGTGAGAGTTCGAGTCTCTCCGTCCCCACCATACATTAAAGAGCAAGGCAATGACCTTGCTTTTTTATTGCCTGTTATTTTAGCTTTAAATCATTGCATCTCTTTGACAAGGCTTAGATGTATTTTAAGATTTAAAGTTCAGTATAAAAAAAAGCCCATAAACAGGTTATGGGCAAGATCATCTTTAAGTGTTGATGAAATACGATTTGAATTTTTATTTTTGCATCCTATCAAGTTCAACCGTTATCGCATACTTATCTATATTGTATAAGTACTTATGCTTTTAAATGGTCTTCAAATTCCTCGCCTAATTTCATTGCTAAAGCATTACCAGAAAGCTCGCAAGTGACCAAACCATATTCTTTTTGAAAGCTAAATGTGAAACCGTGACCATCCGCCAAATTTTTGACTGAATAACCTAATTTTTCTAACCAAATACGAAACGCAATTAAATTTTTTGCTTTAACAACTTTTTTCACGAGAGAACTCCTATCCATTTATTTAATTATTAATAGGGATATTTCTTGAATTTTTAAAGGGCAGAAATGTATTTCTTTGACATTTTTTTCACTGATTTTTAGAAATCTAAAGTCCTTTTAAGCAATTAGAATATTTTAAAAGAATTATTTATTTGTAAATTATTGATATTTATTATTTTAATTGAGGTGGCATAATTAATTTTAAGTTCTTAAATGTATTGCCAAAAGATGACTTAGAAATATTTTGTTAATGATTTTTAATTTTAGGCTGTATTTATTTTCAGCATTAACACATAAAGATTATCCATTTTTTATGCCAAGCTTTAATTTAATGCAATGGAGATTAGTATGGAGCATGTCGGTACCTAATAGACATTAGCTTATACTATGGTTGAGTTTGAAGATTTGGGAAATAGACATGACCGCACAAACAATTCAACAGCAGGTGGAGTGCATGGTGAAGCAGATGCAAAATCAAGGACTAGAGCCTGTTGCTGTGATGCTTGGGCATGAAGATTGGTTACTGTTTTCCTCACAATCCAAAGTGGATTATACGCCTTTTGGCAGCGCACGCCGTTATCAGCTTGCATTGTCCAATTTGCTGTTGGTGCGGGTCGATGAAATGAATGCTGTGCGTGTGGTGACGCAAACTCAATTAGATGAGTTTGCTGCCAGTAATCAGATTTTATAATCCGAGAGAAATATCAGATGCTTTATGATCAAAGCATCAATTTAAAAGTTGTCTTTGAGTTCACGTAATTTCTGAAACTCTTCGACACTTTCGGCTCTTAAAAATGGATTGGTTTCCAGTTCTAGTTCGATGCTGCTTGGCAAAGTGGGTTGATTAAGCATGCGTAAACTTTCAATTTGTTGATAACGCTCTTGAATGGCAACATTGTAGGGTTCTACATGCAGTGCAAATTGTGCATTCGCCAATGTATATTCATGGGTGCAATATACTCGGGTACGCGGAGGCAGCGCTGCCAAGCGGTTTAAAGATTGATACATTTGCAAATATGTACCTTCAAAAACACGCCCACAGCCCATCGCAAATAAAGTGTCGCCACAGAACAATACATCCAACGCATCTATAAAATACACAATATGCCCCAAGGTATGTCCCGGAACGGCAATAACATCGACCTGTAAATCATGAAAATTGATATGGTCTTGGTTTTGTAAAGGATGCGTGATAAACGGAATTTTGCTCAATTCTTCACGTGGCCCATAAACAGGTAAATTACGTTCTGCAATGAGTTCAGGCACACCGCCAATATGATCTTGATGCCAATGCGTCAACCAAATTTGCGCGATCTCTAAACCAAGATTTTGGCAAAAATCTTCAACAGGTTTGGCATCGGTAGGGTCAACCACCACCACTTGTTTGCTGGCACAATGTTCAAGCAACCAAATATAGTTTTGTGATGGTTTTTGCGCATCAATAAGATGGACTTGGTAGTGCATGCTCAATTCCTGAAACTTAATCGCTTGTGGCTATTACAGCATGCTTTTGCGGGCGTGTAAAAGTGTATCCCCAAGTGTCAGGTTATCGCTTTGCTGTGTTACTGCTTGATGATGGACCAAAGATGTAAAGATAAAATAGAAATAAATTAAAATCCATAAAAAATGCCGTAATTAACACGGCATTTTAAAACAGAGATTCGGTTTGATCTTAGCGGATTTTTGCCAAGAAACGACCTAAACGTGTCATTGCTTCACGTAATTCATTTTCTGCAGGCAAGAACACGACACGGAAATGATCAGGCGTTGGCCAGTTAAAACCTGTACCTTGAACCAATAAAACTTTTTCTGCTTTGAGTAAATCGAGCATTAACTTTTCGTCATCTTCAATTGGATAGACGTTTGGATCAAGTTTCGGGAAGCAATACATTGCACCCTCAGGTTTGACACAAGACACGCCAGGAATGTCGTTCAGCATTTCCCATGCAATGTTACGTTGTTCGTATAAACGACCACCCGGACGAATCAAGTCATTGATAGACTGATAACCACCCAATGCTGTTTGAATCGCGTACTGCGCCTGATGGTTGGCACACAAGCGCATAGACGCCAACATGTCTAAACCTTCAATGTAGTCTGCAGCGCGTGATTTATCGCCTGTAATCGCCATCCAGCCTGAACGGAAGCCCGCAATGCGATACGATTTAGACAAGCCATTAAATGAGATACAGAGTTGATCACCCGCTAAAGCTGCAACCGCAACATGCTCAATGCCGTCATAAATAATTTTGTCGTAAATCTCATCGGCAAATAAAATTAAGTCATATTTTTTTGCCAATGCTACAATTTGTTCCAACACATGACGTGGATAAACCGCACCCGTTGGGTTATTCGGGTTAATAATGACAATACCGCGCGTATTTGGCGTGATTTTGCTTTCCATATCGGCAATGTCTGGATACCAAAAGTTTTCTTCATCACATTTGTAGTGAATAGCAGTACCGCCCGATAAATTCACTGCCGCAGTCCAAAGCGGGTAGTCAGGCATTGGTACCAGCATTTCATCGCCATCGTCCAACAAGCCTTGCATCGCCATAACAATCAGTTCAGACACGCCGTTGCCTATATACACATCATTGACATGCATATCGAAAATGCCTTTTTGCTGATAGTACTGACAAATCGCTTTACGCGCAGGGAAAATCCCTTTGGAGTCGGTATAACCAATCGCATTAGGCAAGTTCAATGCGACATCATTAATAATTTCCTGTGGCGCTTCAAAACCGAATGGGGCAGGGTTGCCAATATTCAGTTTAATAATTTTATGACCGGCCTCTTCCATTTCATTGGCCGCTCGTAACACAGGTCCGCGAATGTCGTAGCATACATGCTCAAGTTTTGATGATTTTTTTATTTCGCGCGGAGTCGTGTTACCTAGTACGGACATAGTTCCATCCAATGATTAGAAGATAAATAAATTATAGATTACTGAAATATCACAATCTATGCTGAAATTTAGCTAGATATTTTGCAAGGTCTAGCGTAAAAATGGAAGTACTGAAGCATGACACTGAATGTCAAAGATTTAAAGGAGTTAGTGATGGGAAAACTCAATAAAACAGACCGAGAATGGCAAAGAGAGTTATCACCAGAGGAATTTCGGATTACACGTCAAAAAGGCACGGAGCCTGCTTTTACGGGGAGATATTGGAATACTAAACAAGAGGGGATTTATACCTGTCGTTGTTGCGGTACAGCGCTATTCTCATCTGAAACAAAATATGACAGCGGTAGCGGTTGGCCAAGTTTCTATCGTCCAATCCAGCCTGGGGTGATTGAAGAACATCAGGATGGTTCGCATGGCATGCAGCGTACTGAGATTGTTTGTCATCATTGTGACGCACATTTAGGGCATGTTTTTGATGATGGTCCACAGCCAACAGGATTGCGCTATTGTGTCAATTCGGCTTCTTTAGAACTCAAAACACAAGAAAAAAATGATGAGGGAAATTATCCATGACCAACATTTATCAGTTTGAAGCTGAGTTGTTAGATGGACAAAATAAAGCCTTTAGCGATTATGAAGGGAAGGTTTTGTTGATTGTAAATACAGCCAGCAAGTGTGGTTTTACGCCTCAATTTGCGGGTTTGGAAAAGTTATACCAACAATATAAAGACCAAGGTCTGGAAGTTTTGGGCTTTCCGTGCAATCAGTTTGGTGGGCAAGATCCAGGCTCCAATGAGCAAATTGGGAGCTTCTGCCAAAAAAACTATGGTGTCAGTTTTCCAATGTTTAGCAAAATTGATGTGAAAGGTCCTGAAGCACATGCGATTTTCCGTTACCTGACCAATAACAGTAAAGGTATTTTGGGCAACGGAATTAAATGGAATTTCACCAAGTTTTTAATTGGCAAAGATGGCAAGGTGTTGAACCGTTTTGCTCCGACCACAAAACCTGAAGATTTGCAGGCGGAAATTGAAAAGGCTTTACGATAAAGGCTTGCGCTTGTGCAAGTAAGATAATTAAGGCGATCAGATGATCGCCTTAAATTTAATTGAAATCATTAACTTATAAAATCGCTTTAAGACGTTGAATTACTTGTTCACATTGCGCCAAATCTGCAACCAAAGCTAAGCGAACATGGTTTTCACCCGGGTTACCTTGTGCGGTTTCACGAGATAAATACCGACCTGGCAGCACTTTAATATGGGCTTTTTCCATCAATATTTTGGCAAAATTTTCATCATGGTCGACTTTGAGCCAGTAATAAAAACCTGCATCTGGTTTTTTTAATGGCAGTAAATGCCCAAGTTCCGTTTGGAATAATTCAAACTTGGCGCGATATTGTTGACGATTATCTTCAACGTGCTGTTCATCATCCCAAGCTGCAATAGATGCCAATTGATGTTGTACAGGCATTGCCGCACCATGATAGGTACGATATTGCAAATAAGGTTTTAATAAGTTGGCATCGCCCGCAACAAAGCCTGAACGCATGCCGGGTAAGTTTGAGCGTTTAGACAAAGAATGGAATACGATGCAGTTTTTGTAGTCATCGCGTCCAAGTTCGGCACAGACTTCCAGTAAACCTGTAGGCGCTTGGTCAAACCATAATTCTGAATAACATTCATCAGATGCAATGACAAAATTATATTGATCTGACAGGGCAATCAGCTTTTTAAATTGTTCTTTTGAAAGGACAGCACCCGTTGGATTTCCCGGTGTACAGACAAATAATAAAGCAGTTTTTTCCCAGACTTTTGCAGGTACAGCATCAAAATCACCCAAGTAATTATTGTCTTCGGTGCAATTGATGAAATAGGGTTGAGCACCTGCCAATAAAGTTGCTCCTTCATAAATTTGATAAAACGGATTGGGCATCACTACATAAGGCGCATCTTCACGTCGAATCAAGGCTTGTACAAAGGAAAAAATCGCTTCACGTGTACCTGAAACGGGGAGTACTTGTGTGTCTGGGTTAACTTGCTTTAAATGAAAGCGTTGTGTCAGCCAATGGGCAATGCTGTGACGTAATTCAGGCAGACCTTTGCTGTTCGGATAAGTTGATAAATGCTGAAAATTATCAATAATGGCCTGTTTGACAAATTCAGGTGCAGGATGTTTAGGTTCGCCAATAGACAGTGGAATTAACGGCAAATTTGCAGGTTGTACGTCCTGAAATAGTTTGTTTAACTTTTCAAAAGGGTAAGGATGTAATAAGGACAAACTTGAGTTCATGGATGTTCCGTAAATTGAAGTTAATGTTGACCACAGACCTGATTAGAGGCCTCATCTAAAGCAGCTTTGAGCTGGATTGCAAAGGTATCTGCTTCAGATTTTGTCATTGGGTTGCCATCTTTTTTGGTGACGAAGAAAATATCTTCGGCACGTTCGCCCAGGGTGGCAATTTTGGCGGAGTGAATATCTAAGCCTTGCATCATAAACAAGCCGCCAATTTTGGCGAGTAACCCGGGATGATCTAGTGTGGCAATTTCGACCATGTTTTGATTCAGCGCTGCATTGAAAGTCACTTCTACTGTATTTTCAATGTCAAAATGACGTAATTGACGCGGAATGCGGCGTTGCATCAGACCCGGATATTTATCTGACTGGCTCAAGGCATTCACTAAAGCCTCAATCACCATTTCTTCACGTTCAGGGTCTGTTAAGAGTGTGCCAAAACGGTCTAAGACCACGTAAGTATCCAAACTAAAGGCTTTGGTCGCAGTAATAATTCGTGCATCCTGAACGTCAAGGTTCATGCGGTCTAAAATAGCGACAGTTGTGGCAAATAGGTTGGGTTGGTCTTGCGTGTAAATAAAGATTTGTACTGCGTCTTGTGCTGATTTTCGGTGCGCGCGCATGAGCACTAATGGTGCAGGATTATCGCCATGCTCCAAAATCGCGCGGGTATGCCATGCAATTTCATCGGCAGATTCTTTAATAAAGTATTCATCGCCCAGTTCTTGCCAGACTTTTTCAACAGCACTGAGTTCAAAATCTTTAACCAGTAACTCGCTTGCCGCAAATTTGGTGTCTTCAATCAGCATTTGATAATCGACGGGACGCCCAAGTCCTGAGCGAATGACATCACGCGCTTGCGTATAAAGTTGGCGCATTAAGGATGCACGCCATGAGTTCCAGAGTGTTGGATTAGTCGCATTAATATCAGCAACCGTTAAGGTATAGAGATAATCTAAATGCTCCATATCTCCCATTTTTTCGGCAAATTCCTTGACCACATCGGGGTCAGAAATATCTTTTTTCTGTGCTGTGACTGACATCAACAAGTGATTTTTGACTAACCATGCCACAAGGTTACATTCACGTTCAGTAAATCCGTGTTTACGGCAAAACTCAATCGCATCTACCGCACCAAGTTCACTGTGATCACCACGACGACCTTTAGCAATATCATGGAAAATCGCAGCCAAATAAATAATGTCACGACGGGCTAAACGCTGAAATACCGAACTGACCACAGGAAAATCTTTCGCGAATTCAGGTTCTTTGAAGCGGCTTAAATTGCGGAGTAATAGTAAAATGTGCGCATCGACTGTATAAATATGGAATAAGTCGTATTGCATTAAACCTGTAATTTGACCAAAAGCGGGGATGTAATTGCCCAATACACCTAAGCGTTTCATAGTCACCAAGGTATTATACAAGCGGTGCGGTGAGCGCAAAATTGCCATAAACAGCGCTTGATGCGTTGGATCATCACGGAAACTTTGGTCAATACGCTTGGCTGCAAGTGTCAGCAGGCGCAGTGTTCGTGCGCGAATTCCTTCAATTTCAGGACGATTGGCCAATAAATAGAAAATTTCTAAAATTGCGCTTGGTTTTTCTGAGAAAATTTTGTGGTGCTGCACGGCAAGTTTGCCATCGACCAGTTTAAAATTTTCATTAATTTCTTCAATGTTACGTTCATAATTAGGCAAACGCGGGGTAATGACCGACTCATTAAAATAGGCCAGCAACATTTCATTTAAAGTGGAAACTTGCTGTGCAGAGCGATAATAACGCTTCATAAATTGTTCAATCGGGTAATTTTGCGGTTTACCTTCTTCTCGAACATAGCCAAAAGTTGCTGCAATATCTCGTTGATAATCAAACAATAAACGGTTTTCATCACGTTTGGTTAAACGATGGAGATGATGACGGATTTCCCATAAAAAGCTTTCGGCTTCTTCGAGTACACCCAATTCAAACTCTGAAATAAAACCTAAATGCACCAAGTCGTAAATACGATTGACGCGAAAATGGCGTTTGGCAATCCAGCCAATTTGGTTGATGTCACGAATACCGCCCGGAGCATTTTTAATATCAGGTTCTAAATTACTTTCGGTGTCATTGTGCTGCGCGTAACGCTTGCTTTGCTCCTCCATTTTGGCATCAAAAAAGGTTTTATCCGTCCAAGTTTGCGAAACAATACGACGCGGCCATTTGGCAAGCTGCTGATTTCCTGTAATTAAACGCGCTTCAATCAAGGCAGTTGCAACAGTTAAATCACTGGTTGCCTGAATCACACAGTCTTGAATAGTCCGCACGCTGGTGGCAGGTTTGAAGTTGCCAACATCCCATAAAGACGAAATAAAGGTCGAAATAAGTTGTTCTTGTTCTGCTGTAATTGCATCTTCCGATAACACCATAATATCGACATCTGAATAGGGCAGCATTTCTTTGCGCCCATAGCCACCTACCGCAAATAGGCTTAAATCGGTTTTGTCTAATTCAGCATGTTGCCATAAGAAAGTGAGCGCTTCATCAATCAGGTTAGAACGCGCCAAAATCACTTCACGAATGGATTGTCCATTTTCAAAACATTGTTGTAGCTGATTTTCGACATCGGTGCGCCATTGGTTAATGGCCTGAATGTCATGGTTGCTTTTTACATAATTCAGCAAGGGTAATGTAATGATCATGGACAATTCCGTTATGCAATGACGAGCTTAATTTTGATTTTCGTTTAAATGAACACGAACAGTGTCCGCAGTCTGCTGAGCTAGCTCACGCGCTTGCTCTGTGGTTTCTGCTCGCGCAGTGGCAACGCCCATACGACGACGTTCAAAACCTTCAGGTTTGCCAAATAAACGTAAATCTGTATCGGGATGTGCTAATGCAAGATTCAGGCCAGAAAATGAAAGATTTGTTGCATCGACACCTGCATAAATCACTGCACTGGCTGCAACGCTATGGCGTGTGGTATTGACAGGTAAGCCTAAAATCGCGCGGGCATGTAATTCGAATTCACTTTGGAATTGTGAAGCCAATGTCACCAAACCTGTGTCGTGTGGACGTGGAGAGACTTCACTGAACCAGACTTTATCGCCTTTCACAAACAGCTCTACACCAAAAATACCGCAACCACCTAAGGCAGTAGTCACTTTGTGTGCAATTCGTTTGGCTTCAGTCAAGGCAGCATCACTCATGGCTTGAGGTTGCCAGCTTTCTACATAGTCGCCTGCATCTTGACGGTGACCAATTGGGTCGCAATATGAAGTTTCGATCGCACCAGTTTCTGGGTTTTTAGCACGTACGGTTAATAAGGTAATTTCAAAATCGAAGTCAATTTGTGATTCAACAATCACAGTGCCTTGATTGACGCGCCCGCCAGTCTGGGCATATTCCCAAGCTGCATCAACTTCATCAAAGCAGGTGACACGCGATTGTCCCTTGCCTGAAGATGACATCACAGGCTTCACAAAGTTTGGATAACCAATGTCATCACATGCAGCGCGGAAAGATTCGAGAGAATTGGCAAAGCGATAAGCGGATGTCGGCAAACCTAATTCTTCTGCAGCCAAACGACGAATGCCTTCACGGTTCATGGTCAAATTTACCGCTTTGGCAGATGGAATCACTGTTGCAATATTTTGCGCTTCAATTTCAAGTAAAACTGATGTCGCAATCGCCTCAATTTCAGGCACAATTAAATTAGGTTTAATTTTTTCAATCAGTTGTTTTAATTCTGTGGCATCTGCCATGTTTAAAGTATAAGCATAATGTGCGACTTGCATGGCTGGCGCATGGTCGTAGCGATCGGCGGCATGTACTTCTACGCCTAAGCGTTGCAGTGAAATTACCACCTCTTTACCGAGTTCCCCTGAACCCAATAGCAAAACTTTAAAAGCAGAAGATTGAAGGGGAGTACCAATGGTCACGCTCATGTGAATCGTCCTTGCTAAAGTGGGCTTTTAGCATAGCAGAACTGTTCCATGAGTTAAGCCCTGTTTGCAACAAAATCATGATTTTGTCATCTACTTATATTGCATTCAGTGCTTTAAAGCAGTTAAGGCTGAATCCTGAAATAGATCATTTGGACGATTCAACCTCTAAATTTCAGCAACATTAGAACGAAAATGGCACATAAGTATAAATTAAACCATAGGTGATGGCTGCGGTAAGCGTGGCAGGTACGATTTTCTTAAACTTAAAATACAAACCTGTCAGCACTAAAAAGCCAATCAACATCGCAAAACTTTTATTGGGTGTTTCAAGCAAAGGTGGCAAGGTTGCAACCACGAGCATAGAGCTAATTGCGGCTATACCAATGCTGCCCAAAGCGATTTTAAGCCATAAAGCACCACGTTGCTGTGAGCCTTGTTGAAACTTTTGAATCACAAAAAATGGCCCAAAACGTGAGGCGAAGTTTGCGATACCGACCATAATACCGACCAAAATAATTTCTAAACTCATGATTTTGCTCCTGTATGTTCAGGGTCGGGTTGTTTTAAAACATAGTGTTTAAATAATCCCGCCAAAATACCTGAAGAAATCCCAATAAAAATTGCAGCAGATAAGTCAATAAAATAACAAGCTACGGCAGATACTAGAATGGTGATTCCCACGACAAAGGTGTGTTTCTTTTCAAATGCTGCCAATAAGAAGCTAAGGAATAAAGCGGGCAGTAAAAAGTCGAGCGCCGCTTGCAAAAACTGTGGCATTTTAGTGACTTGATCGGCAAATAATCCGCCTAACAAAGAGCCTAATGCCCAAGACAACCAACTAAATAAACTCAGTCCAAGCATCCATGATTCAGACCATTCCTGACGGCGCTGTGACAGTTTAATCATGCCTGAGGCAAAAACTTCATCGGTCAGACCCCATGACCAAATTGCAGTTTTTTTTAGGTTTAAACGATCTTGAATCAGGTTTTGTAAGGCCGGGCCGTAAAGTAAATGTCGAATATCCAAGGCGATTACCGTTAATGCGGTCATCCAGATTGAAGTTCCACTGCCCAATAAGGCAACGACTAAAAATTGACTCGCCCCTGCATACATCGAGCAAGATAAAAATAAGGCTTCCCATGCGCTAAAGCCGAATTGAGTTGCAGAAACACCAAAAGCAAAAGAAACAGGCAGATAGGTGAAAATAATCGCCTGACTATCTTTTGCACCTTGCCAAAAACTTGCTGCGGGCGCAGTTTGAATATTGTGTACGGACACGACACACCTTGTGGGAGAAAGTTGAACGATGGGTCAAATGAAGATTGTGTATTATACTTGAATTCATTAGCATGATGCCGAATTGTTTGTATGGGCGAACCGATATGTTGAAATTGAAAACACCTGTAATCCTGCTTGCTTCAATGTTATGCAGTAGCCTGTTATTGCAAGCGTGTAGCAATGACAACAACCCGCAAAAAACAGTAGAAATTAAGCCTGCGCCAAAACTCACCAATGATGCGACTGTGTATGCGCAAGCCGCGTGGGAATTAATGAATGAAGTTGAGCCGTACGTGTATCGTAAACAGCGTAACTTAATTGAAGATAAAGTCCGCAAACCTGCCCGTAAACTAAGTACCGACTGGCGTATTAATGTCAAAATGACCGACTCTGTAACGGAAGGGAAATATGCGCTGTGTCGTAAGGCTTTGACCAGTTTGGAAATTTGGGCACGTGCGACGATTGACAGTTCAAGCAGTCTTGCACAAAAACAAGCTGATTATGAACGGGATAAAAAACAATGTGCTGATGCTTTGGCGCATCCTGAATTGGGCAATACTGACCCGAAACAAAAGGGCAATGTGGTGCAGTCTTAATTGAGGTTGTTCTGCATTAATGTGATGCGGAATCGCCCATAAAAAAACCTCGATGTAAGCATCGAGGTTTTTTTATTGAATCAATGCTCGGCTGTAAGCATTGTTCTAAAACTAAACATAAAAACAATTAAACATTAAAACGGAAGTGTAAAACATCACCGTCTTGTACGATATAAGTTTTACCTTCCAAGCGCCATTTACCTGCTTCTTTTGCACCTGCTTCGCCGTTGTATTGTACGAAATCCTCATAAGCAATACATTCTGCGCGGATAAAGCCTTTTTCAAAGTCAGTGTGAATTACGCCTGCTGCTTGTGGTGCAGTTGCACCTACTTTCACTGTCCACGCGCGGACTTCTTGTACGCCTGCAGTAAAGTAAGTTTGCAGACCTAACAGCGCATAACCTGCACGAATCACTACGTTCAGCCCTGGTTCTTCCATACCAAGAGCTTCTAGGAATTCTGCACGGTCTTCATCTTCAAGTAATGAAATTTCGGCTTCAATTTGGTTGCATAAAGGCACCACAATCGCATTTTCTTCTGCAGCAAGTTTTTTGACTGCATCTAAGTGCGGGTTATTTTCAAAGCCATCTTCTGCCACGTTCGCAATATACATGGTTGGTTTTAAGGTTAATAAACCAAAACCACGAACCAATTTGCGTTCATCGTCATCTAAATTGGCTGCACGTGCAGGCTTGCCATCATCCAGTAAAGGTTGGATTTTTTCTAAAACGGCTTTGGTCGCTACGGCTTCTTTATCGCCACCTTTGGCAGATTTTGCTAAGCGTGTAATGGCTTTACTTACCGTTTCTAAATCGGCCAAAGCAAGTTCGGTATTGATGGTTGCAATGTCATCTAATGGGTCAATTTTACCATTTACGTGAATGACGTTTTCATCTTCAAAGCAACGAACTACATGCGCAATCGCATCGGTTTCACGAATGTTGGCAAGGAATTGGTTACCTAAACCTTCACCTTTAGATGCACCTGCAACCAAACCTGCAATATCCACAAATTCCATCGTGGTTGGTAATACACGTTGCGGATTTACGATTTCCGCCAATTTGTCCAAACGTGAATCTGGCACAGGTACAATGCCTGTATTTGGCTCAATGGTACAGAACGGGAAGTTTTCCGCTGCAATTGCAGCTTTGGTTAAAGCATTAAAAAGCGTAGATTTACCAACGTTTGGCAGGCCCACAATACCACAATTAAAACCCATGAATAACTCACAACGTGTTATTTAAAAATTAGGCACGATTTTACATGAAAGGGCAGATAAAGTCAGGTCATCGGACAGATGTTTCTCCAATCTAGCGTGCTTGATGCTGTACGTTGAATTTCTTTTCGGAATTGATTTTGAATTGCTGACTGTTTCGCCTGAATTTTGAATAAAAAGTACATTGTAATTATAAGAGGCTATGACTAAAGTATGACAAGCAAAGTATTGATACTGCTTTGGATATCAAAATTTTAAATATGGAGATTTTATGCGCATCTTATACCAGTTTCCTTTGTCTCATTTTTGTGAGAAAGCTCGCTGGTTATTGGATCATAAAGAGTTAGATTATGATGCGCAAAACTTAATTCCAGGCGTGCATCGCGCTTTTGCCCAATTAAAAACAGGGCAAAATAAATTACCTATTTTACGTGATCAAGATCGCTGGATAGCAGATTCGACTCAAATTGCTTTTTATCTGGACGATGTTTATCCCGAACATGCCTTGTTGCGTAGTGATGCCGAACAATATAAACATGCATTGGCGATAAATACTTTGGCTGATGAATTGGGCCAGCATGTGCGTCGTTGGGGATTGGCGCATGCATTATCTGAAAGTGAAGAACCTTTGGAAATTTTAATTGGCGAAAAAGGCTATTTGCGTCAATTTTCTAAATATTCCAAGCCAATTATTAAAGCCTTGGTGTCTAAGGGCTATCAGCTCGATCAAGATAAAGTTGCAGAATCTAAACAGCGGATGGATGAATTAATTGTCATTTTAAATCAGCATTTGATTGATAATTACGGGCGTTATTTTGTGGGTGAGCGTTTAGGTTTAGCCGATATTTCAGTGTGTTCGATGCTTGCACCTATTTTGGAAATTTCTGGAACGCCGTGGGAAAAAGAACATGATGAAGTGATTTCTGAAGAATTTAAAGATTATAAAAAATATTTGCTGGATTTACCTTTAGGGCAATATGTTTCTCGTATTTATCAAACTGAGCGTAATGCACGTGTAGATTGGCGCGGTATTTAAATGTTATCGCCTCAGATAAAATACGCGCAATCTGCGCGTATTTTTTTGGATACTGATGTATAAAATCTAGAACTAAGAGTTAGAACAAAGAATTTAAGTTATTCAAATCAAAATTCTGTACCAAGTTTGGCAGGGTAGCTAAATCAAATTGTGTATCAGATGTTCCACCAGTTAAACCACCAAGCGCATCGCCTAAAGCAGGAACTAAGCTATCAATATTGATCTCTGAACTGGTTGTGGAGGATGCACCTTGCAGTAAGTCGCTGATGTTAAAATCTGAACCAGAAATTAAGTTGTCAAAACCATCACTCAAGCCATCTAAGCTGAAACCACCAGTTGTATCTCCAGTCAGATTATTTAATAAACCACCTAGATCAAAGTCACTTGCAAGCTGACCTTCAGGATTAAGCAACGCAAGAATTGGTTCTAGAGCAGCGATATCTAGACCACCTAAATCACCACCGATGTTACCGCCAATTAAGCCGCTTGCCAGTTGCGCAATTTGTGCAATATCAAGATCGCCATTGCCTTGCATTAAACCGCCTACTAATTCAGCAATGACCGCGATATCCATACCGCCTAAACCGCCACCGATATTGCTGCCAATCAAGCCGCTTGCCAGTTGAGCAATTTGCGCAATATCAAGATCGCCATTACCTTGGATTAAGCCACCTACAAGTTCTGCAATGACCGCGATATCCATGCCGCCTAAACCGCCACCGATGTTGCCGCCAATCAAACCACTAACCAGTTGAGCAATTTGTGCAATATCAAGATCACCATTGCCTTGCATTAACCCGCCTACCAATTCAGCAATCGCTGCGATATCCATGCCGTCTAAATTGCCAGTATTGCCGCCAATTAAACCACCAACCAGTTGTGTGATTGCAGCCATATCGAGGTCACTATTGCCCGAAATCAAACCGCTGACCAATTGAGTAATTTGAGCAATGTCAAGATTACCTGTATTGCCACAGATTAATCCATTCACTAATTGGGTGAGTTTCGTAATATCTAAATCACCTGCATTGCTGCCAATCATGCCGCTGAGTAAGTTGGTGATGGAAGCGATATCGAAACTACCACTATTGGATTGTGTCAGTTTGCTAATTAAGCTGGTGATATCTAAGTTGGTATTTGAGCTTGAAAATTGGCTGATTAGATTGGTTAGGCTAGAACTATCTAAGCTGCTGCCAGAGAGTAAACTTTTTAATAAAGAATCTAGGGTAGGTGTGGTCGAGGTCGAACTAGTCAGGCTGCCAAGCAAACCAGAAAAGGTATTGCTTAAAGAGCCACCACTTAAGAGTCCATCGAATAAAGAGCTGGTCTGAGTTTCTACGGTAAATACAGAGCTAATTTTATTTTCAGCAAGCTTAGAGATTTAAAAGCCATGACGATTCCTTGTGTTTTTATTGGTTTTGTTGTGCTGCATTGTGCTTATTGTCGAGCGCATCTGTTTTAATACATTTCTATACACTTGTAAAAGATAGACGGTCGGGATTGTGAAAATGTATGAGTAGATTCGTTGTTTTGTTGAGTTTTTTTAATTTAAAAATTTGAAAATCAATAAATTAGAAAGCTGTTCCGTTTGTCTGTTAAGTTGTTCAAAACGATAAGCGGTGATCTGTTGAATCATAAACATTTTGTTTTAATAATGGAAAATAATTTTCGATAAAGATGCTTAGTCTGCAAAATAATTTAAGTATAATGGCAGCATGAGTTTAAATTTTAGCTGATTAGATTGAGTGCTTGAAAAATGGAATTAGATCGCTACGATAAGCATATTTTAGAAATTTTAAGCAATGAAGATGTCAATTTGAATGAACTTTCCGAGCGGGTTAATCTGTCGGTAAGTTCGGTGCATCGCCGTATTAAAAGTCTGATCGATCATAAAATTATTTCAGGTTTAAAGCGTGAAATTAATTATCAAAAACTGGGCTTTAGTTTGCATGTGTTGTTGCAGGTGTCTTTGAGCAAACACGATACCGATATTTTTGCCAAATTTTTGGATGAATTGGAAAGCATTCCTGAAGTGATACGTGCATTTTTGGTGACAGGACAGACTGCAGATTTTATTGTAGAGGTTGTGGCACGAGATATGGAAAATTACAGCGAAATTTTATTAAAACGGATTGGTAAAATTGAGCATGTGGCAGGTTTGCATTCTAGCTTTGTGATTAAAGAATATGATGTTTTAAACTGTCATGGTTTATTAAATAAAGTTTAATTTATTAGAATCTTAGAATTATTTTGACTGGATCTATAAAAAAACGCACGAGAACGTGCGTTTTTAGGAATTGCAGTTAGACCGATTATGCGTCTAATTGTGCTAAAACTTCATCAGAGAATTCAACGTTGGTATATACGTTTTGAACATCATCTAAATCTTCAAGCATATCAATCATTTTCATAATTTTTTTCGCTTGATCGATGTCTGTAATTTCTGCTTTGGTCGATGGACTCATAACCACTTCAGCATTGTCAGATTTCAAACCTGCTGCTGTTAGCGCATCTTGAACTATACCAAAAGCTTCTGGCGTAGTAATAACCAAAATGCCATCTTCAGACACTTCAATATCTTCTGCGCCAGCTTCTAAAGCCACTTCCATCACTTGATCTTCTAAAGATGAATCTTCAAATGAAATTTCACCACGTTTGGTGAATAGGAATGCTACAGAACCATTGGTGCCTAAGTTACCGTCAGTTTTAGAGAAACAGTGACGTACATCTGGCACGGTGCGGTTTAAGTTGTCTGTCATGGTTTCTACAATAACCGCAACACCACCTACACCATAACCTTCATAGGTTACTTCTTTAAGATCGTCGTTATCTTCACCGCCTGCACCACGCTGGATGGCACGGTTAATGACGTCACGTGTCATGTTAACTGAAAGTGCTTTTTCCACAACAGCACGTAAACGAGGGTTACTTGCCGCATCTGGACCGCCGAGCTTTGCAGCAGTTGTTAATTCACGAATAAATTTGGTAAACAACTTACCACGACTAGCATCTTGTTTGGCTTTACGATGCTTAATGTTGGCCCACTTGGAATGACCCGCCATGCGAACTATGCTCCTTACAGATTGGCAGTATGCCTATCAAAATTGCGCCCATTCTAACATAAGCCCTTTTTTTAGATAAAGGGCAGAGTTTTAGGTTTTTTAAGTGTTGCTTTGAGTTGTTTTTGGCTCAGGAATGACAATATCTAAGCCCACTTGTTCTTTATATAATTGTTGGATAAGTGCCATATCGTGATCTAAATCTGTCGGATAGATTTTGCCAAAAATCCCACCTTGTTTGGTTTGTGAGTTGGCATACATTAAAACGATAGGCACATTGGCTGCTTTGGCAATATGCCAAAAACCTGTACGAATTGGCTTGCGGGCTTCACCTGTTTTTGCGCGAGTTGCTTCGGGTGCGATGACCAAATTGAAATGTTCATTTTGATCAAAAAGTTCGACCATTTGCGACACAATATCTTTGTTAGATTTACGGTCTACTGGAATACCGCCGACTTTTTCTAAAATAGGTTTAAGTGGCCCTTTAAAAAGCTCTTTTTTGATTAAAGTATGGATTTTAATATCATAAATTTGGAACAGAGCAAGCGAGAGGATTGCATCCATCATTGAGGTGTGTTCAAAACCGACGATCACTTGTTTGTTTTCGAGGACGTTGGGTTCTACCTGATATTGCCATCCTGCAAGTTTGAATGCGGATTCGCCTATAAATTTTTTCAACATAGATGTAACAGCTGATGAATCTGGAAATGCATAATTTCTGCTTGTTTTATATAAGAGTCAACAGAAAATTGTTTGAAATATAGCAATCTCAAGTGATGCAGTTGATATAGCGTTATATCTTTTATTGGTTTTAACTCTAAATACTTTGTTTTTAATATTAAAAATATATGAATTGAGAGAAATTAAGTCTTAAATTGAGCAAAAATGCACTATTCAAATGATTTGTAAATCATTAGACTTTGGTCGTAATTAGCTATGATTCTATTCATCATTTCACTATTCCACGCATCATGGAAGGATACTAAAGTGGCTTATTTGACGACTTTTCTTGTGGCATTGACTGTGTTGTTATTGGTCTTGGTATGGTCAATGTTTGAGTTGTTTTTAGAAGTGCGTAAAGAGAAGCGTTTAAAGTTGCATCGGGCAATGTTTCGGAAAGTGAAGGTGTAGTTTTTATATTTCAATAATAATCAAATTCGTCTGCTGACTATCTATACAGCAATTTCTGAAAATGGCTTGTGTTTTTAAAAAATCTTCGCTAGTATTCTTTGCGCTTGAACTTGTTGAAATATAACAAATTCAATTATAGGGCCTATAGCTCAGTCGGTTAGAGCAGCGGACTCATAATCCGTTGGTCGACAGTTCAAGTCTGTCTGGGCCCACCATATAAAACAACCACTTACGTGTACTAATCGTAAGTGGTTTTTTTGTTTTTGCAAGCTAGTAAGCAAATGGTAAGCAGATGAAATCAACTTAAACAAACAGTTTTTTGTATAGTTCTTCTAGGTTTGGATCTGTGCTTGGAATGAAGTCTTGAAGTTTCGGGTGAATGCGGAAATCTGCTTCGGCTTTTGTAGATATCTCTTTAACTTCACTAGACCAGTTTTTCCTTCTGTATTCTCGCCAATTTAATTTAATTTTGAGTGGTCGACTGTATCCTTTTAATTCTATAAGGAAGATCTGATCACATAATTCATCAAATAAAAAGACATGTGAACGATGGAAGTGAGGATTTCTTTTTAGTAATAACTCTAATGAATTGATGAGGAGTGAACAGCAATCATTAGAAAGAGCGGTACTATTAATGGTTACTCCCCAGTGATGCAATAAATACAATGCACATAGGCTGTCGAGTGAGCCATAGCTTGCTATATCTTTTAAGCAACTCTTATCAAAGTCTTTAATACGTCCATTGGATGAAATGAACTCTACGATATGGCGAGGTAAAGTAGCTAATACTGATAATATAAGATCTTCATCAAATGTTTGATACTTCAAGATTTTCCATAGAGGATGGTTAATAATATTAGATGAGCCAGTACATTTAGATTCAACATTATTTATCTGGTATTTTTGTGGTGTGGATAACCCACATTTATACTTTGTAAATAAGTTCTGTACCTTGTAATCTTTGTGGTATCCATAAAAAAATTTCTCCATATCATAATCATTTTTATATTTCCCAAGGCTTACTAACTGATTATAAAAAAAGTCATACCAACTTATTGTTTTTGCAAAATCTAACCTAGTTCTTCGCGGGCGGCCCATGTATCACTCTGACTGACTAAAGTACAACTTATCTTAACTGAAAATTTAGAAAGAAAAACATTATTTTGCAAAGTATTATTCCAAATTGATTTGTGGTGTTATGACTCTAAATCAACAAGGACACAAAAAAATGTCATTTAAGCATAAACATAGGCCGATTACAGATGATCGACTTGTACTAACTACTAAAGAGACAGCTAGGCTCTTAGGGTATGCAGAACAAACTTTACGTAAGTGGGCTTTATATGAAAATGGCCCAATTAATCCTATTAGATATGGACGTACTCTTCGCTGGAGTAAGGCAGAAGTCTATAAATTTGCCCGGGTGAAAGAAGACTAATTTTGAAGATGGTATGGACTAATTGCTCATACCTATTTACTAGGTTTCAACATGCAAAAAAAATCATTTGAAGTTCTGATCAAACTCAGAGCAGTTTTGATATTAGATTTACCAGACTTTATTCGAGGTTTTATCTTGAATCTTAAAAACAAGTTGGATGCTTACATCAAAAGAATTCTTAACACGGGGGCGAAATCGAATAAAGCCGTTGATGAATTTGAGGTCCTAAAATGGTTAATCGATAAAACTTCTTTAGATTTGGAACAGATTCCAAAGCACAAACAGAAACATGTGCATGCTGTGCTGTTTACCTGTTTTTTTACTCAATTGTCCGAAGCCTTAGGTCTGCGGTTATCACAGTATATGCGATCGGATCCAAATCTGCAGCGTCATGTTCAATTGAGTGCCAGCACCTATAAAAAATACTTCAAGTTGCATAAAGACTTGAACCTCAAGTTAGAGCAAAACCAAATTTTCAATTTTTACCCTAAAAAATTATGGTGATTTTATGAGTCAAAATGATAAATCTTCAGTGTTAGACGAAGAAACCAAATTATTGGAAGAATGGGTCAATCAGTCCCTGAGCGAAAAAAAACAAATTTTGAATCAGCTCCTTGCGCAAGATCAGCAGGCACAGGAACTGTATGCTGCTGCTCACAAAATACATGTGGTGATTAAAAATAATCGGATAGTGACACAACAGAAATTATTAGCAGGCTTAACGCAATGGACTAAAAGTGCATCTATAGGACAACTAAGCGACCAACAAAAAGCAGCATTCATCTATTCC
>NZ_JAYJLK010000018.1:0-45964 GCF_051948795.1 Acinetobacter sp. Lyrl_1 | reverse complement strand
GACTATTGCCAAGTTTCATAACGCAATCTGAGAAAGTTTTAGCCACAGCCTTTCAGGACAAGCATATTTTTTGCTGCTATTGCGTTATGAGTCAGTCATTTAGAATGACTAATTTCCTGCCTCATGCTTTATATCGGCTAAAAAACGTTGCGAGATATATCTCTCATGTCGCAAACATAGAAGAATTATCAACAGCCTCTAGCCTAAGCACTTGAATGTAGAAATTGCAAAAAGCTATTCCTTCGTCAAACAAGTTTAGGCACAATAGCGGCATTGTTTCACTCAAATGACTTGAATATTAAATACAGGAAATATCCATGAAAAAACTACTTGCTGTATTGGCACCTATCGCTTTGGTTTTATCTGCATGTACCACCACTACAGGTACTACTACAGGAACGACAACTGCACCGACAGCAACTCAACAATTGGGTATGGCGGCGATTAAAATTGCAATTAATGCCAAGTGTGTGACTGAATTAAACAACATTCCTGCATGGCACACTGCGACACGTGTTATGACACCAACGCAAAAGCAAAATGTTCAAGCGGAAATTTGTGGTTGTGTCAGTGAAAAAGCACCACAAAACGTAACTGCAGTAGATTTAGCCACCGCAGCAATTGACCCTGCTGCACGTGCAACCATTGTGAGCAATGCGGTATCTCGAACCATTAATGCATGTGTGGCAGAAGCAGTAAGATAAGTTTACTGATTCTGTAAAAGTAAAGATCATGCGTGGTGACTCGCATCGTGAGATAGGCTGAAGATTTCAGCCTATTTTTCTGGAAAAAGATGATGAAAATTGCAGGTGTAGATGAAGCAGGGCGTGGGCCTTTAGTGGGTTCTGTTGTCGCTGCGGCAGTTATTTTAGATCCGAATAACCCGATTGAAGGTTTAAATGATTCTAAAAAACTGACAGAAAAAAAGCGTGAAAAGTTATTTGTTGAAATTCAGGAAAAGGCTTTGGCTTGGGCAATTGCAGAAGCATCTGCAGCCGAAATTGATGAACTGAATATTTTGCAAGCGTCGTTATTGGCGATGCGTCGTGCGGTGGAAGCCTTATCTATTCAACCTGAGCATGTCTTGGTCGATGGCAATAAAATTCCACAAGGTTTAGCAATGTCTTGTGACGCAGTTGTTGGGGGAGATGCATTGCATGCAGAAATTTCAGCAGCTAGTATTTTAGCTAAAGTGGCGCGTGACCGTGAAATGGTATTGCTTGATCAAGCATTTCCACAATTTGGTTTTGCTCAACACAAAGGTTATCCAACCAAAGCACATTTTGAAGCCATTGCACAGCATGGTGTAATTGCGGCACATCGACGTAGTTTTGCACCTGTGCGTAAGGCTTTAGAGTTAATGGAAAACTCACAGTAATTTTCATGCAAAACTTGTGCTGAGTTGCCTGTAAAATAGTCTTTACATGCTTCGAATCAGCGAGCAACTCTGAAATGATGCGAGTTTTTAAAAAGCATTCAGCAGAAAAATTTAAAGCGGCAAATGAGCCGCTTTATATTCAATTACCTTAATCGTTTAACGATTAAAGTCATTTTGCGAGTAGTTATCTTCTTCAAATGAAGGTTGATAATCTTGATCTAAATGTTGCAAATGCTCATGCATGGCACGCTCGTGTTGAATACGTTGATAGATTTCTTCACGATGAACCGATACTTCTTTCGGGGCATTTACACCAATACGAACTTGGTTACCTTTGACACCAAGCACAGTCACGCTGACTTGGTCCCCAATCATTAATGTTTCTCCGACACGTCGGGTCAGAATCAGCATGTTTATCTCCTTGCAAAATGCTAAACCTGCATTGATTTTTAAAGCAATTTAAAAGTCACAACCAAATAAAAACCAGTAAATTTTAACGGAACGTATCATTATTTATTTTATAAGATACAGCGCTGCCAAAATTTATGAAAGCATGTTGCTCAATATAACAGAGCCACTATAAAAAAAACTATAGTGGCTCTATTTTTTTGTACTTTTTCGCAAAATTTGTCAGACAATTACATTTTCTGACAGGGGCGTATTAAGCGCGTGCGCTAGACTCACCGCTTTCACGATCTAGACCAAATACAGTGTGTAAAGTACGTACTGCAAGCTCTAAATAGTTTTCTTCAATAATGACTGAAATTTTAATTTCAGAAGTAGAAATCATGAGAATGTTAATGCCTTCATCTGCAAGGGCAGTAAACATTTTGCTTGCAACACCTGCATGTGAACGCATACCTACACCAACGATAGATACTTTCACGATGTCGCCACGTGTAGCCACTTCACGCGCACCAATTTCTTTAGCTGTTGCTTCAAGGATTGATTTTGCTTTGGCAAGTTCGCCACGGTTTACAGTAAAGGTAAAGTCAGTTGTACCATCTTCTTCTACGTTTTGGATGATCATGTCGACTTCAACATTGGCAGCGCCAATAGGTGACAAGATTTTAGATGCAATACCTGGCTCGTCAGGCACACCTAAAATAGTTAATTTTGCTTCGTCACGGTTAAACGCGATACCTGAGATGATAGGTTGTTCCATGTTGTCTTCCAATTCAGTAGTAATGAGTGTGCCGACATTTTGTTTAAAATCTTCGTCGAATGCGCCATCATTGTCATTATCAAAACTTGATAATACACGTAAAGGTACTTGGTATTTACCTGCAAATTCAACCGCACGAATTTGCAATACTTTAGAACCTAAAGAAGCCATTTCTAGCATTTCTTCAAAAGAAATACGATCTACTTTTTTGGCTTTTGGTGCAACGCGTGGGTCTGTGGTGTAAACGCCATCTACGTCAGTGTAAATTTGACATTCATCGGCTTTCAATGCAGCAGCAAGTGCAACGCCAGAAGTATCAGAACCGCCACGACCTAAAGTCGTGGTGTTACCTTCAGCATCAAACCCTTGGAAACCAGCAACCACAATCACACGGCCTGCGTCTAGGTTTTCAGTTAACACGTCAGTATTAATCGCTTCAATACGTGCTTTGGTAAATGCGCTGTCAGTTTGAATACCAACTTGGCGACCAGTTAGTGATTTTGCTGCAACGCCAATAGAATTCAGCGCCATCGCTAACATCGAAATCGTCACCTGTTCGCCTGTAGACACCATTTGGTCTAATTCACGCGGATCAGGGGTTTCGGTAATGGCTTTCGCGAGAGCGAGTAGGCGATTGGTTTCGCCACTCATGGCAGAAACGACAACCACTACTTTGTGGCCATGATCATGCCAGCGCTTCACACGACGAGCAACATTTAAAATGCGCTCGGGAGTACCCATTGAGGTACCGCCATATTTTTGAACGATTAGTGCCATAGTTGTTCCATATAAGCCATGACCCCGAATTTACCTGCTCAGGGTCAGTTACACAAAAAGTGAGATTATTTTGCCGCAAGCCAAGCAGTTAAACCTGCCATCACCGTTGCAAAGTTCTCGTTAAGTGGCGCGCCACCTTGTGCCAAATCAGGTTTACCACCACCTTTACCACCTAGTTCTGTAGCCAAGTGTTTGATGATGTCTCCTGCTTTAATCGTAGCAGTAAAGTCTGGTGCAACAGAAGCGATTAAGCTGACTTTATCGCCTTCTACAGCTGCAAGTACAATCACTGCTTGGTCGAGTTTGGATTTTACACCGTCGTGCAAATTACGCAGTGATTTTGCATCCATATTTTGTACAATGGTAATGAGCGTGGTACGTCCAGCAAGTTCTTGTACTTGACTTAAAAGTTCAGCTGCTTGGAAGTGCGCTAATTTTTGATTGAGCTGTTCAATCTGCTTTTGAAGGCTAGATGCTGTATCGACCAATGTATTCACTTTTTCTAAAGTTTGGTCTTTTTGTGCTTTCAACAAAGCATTGATGCTGTTGATATCGCGTTCAGTTTTTTGAACGGCTTCAACGGCTTTGCTGCCTGTAATTGCTTCAATACGACGTACACCAGCTGCAACACCACCTTCAGAGATGATTTTGAACAGACCAATATCACCTGTACGTTTCACGTGAATACCGCCACAAAGTTCAATGGAGAAGTTTTTATCTTCAATGATTGAACCCATAGAAAGTACGCGAACTTCATCGCCATACTTTTCACCAAATAGCATCATTGCGCCTTTGGCTTTGGCTGCTTCAATATCCAGTAATTCAGTAGAAACTGCGGTATTGGCAATGACTTCTGCATTTACCAAACGCTCAATTTCTTGCAATTGTTCAAATGACACAGGTTGGTCATTGGCAAAGTCAAAACGTAAAATATCAGAAGCAACCAACGAACCTTTTTGCTGTACGTGTGCACCTAAAACTTGACGTAGGGCAGCGTGCAATAAGTGTGTTGCAGAGTGGTTGCGTGCAGTAGCTTCGCGGATGTCTGCTTTTACAATCGCTTCCACCGCTTGCGCAGCTTTTAAACTGCCCATGGTAACAATACCTTGATGAACAAAAGCACCGCCAGATTTTTTGGTGTCTTGAACTTCAAAAATACCTGTTTCGTTTTTGAATAGACCTGTATCACCAATCTGACCACCGCTTTCTGCATAGAACGGGGTTTGATTGAGTACGATTAAAGCTTCATCGCCTTCAACTACTTCATCGACTTGTTCGCCATCTTTATAAATAGCCACAATTTGACCCTGACCAGTCGTTGCGTCATAGCCATCAAATTGAGTTTCACCTTCAACTTTTACAATTGAGTTGTAGTCAACTGCAAATTTACCTGCATCGCGTGCACGTTGACGTTGCGCTGCCATTTCAACTTCAAAGCCTGCTTCGTCAATGGTCAAGTCGCGTTCACGTGCAATATCTGCCGTTAAATCTGTTGGGAAGCCGTAAGTGTCATATAGTTTAAATACCACTTCACCAGGAATGACCGAGCCTTTAAGCTGTGCCAATTCACCCTCAAGCAATTTCAAACCTTGCTCAAGCGTTTTGGCAAATTGTTCTTCTTCTTTTAGAAGTTGCGCTTCAATACGCGCTTGATTTGCTGCAAGTTCAGGATAAGCTTGACCCATTACTTCAATTAAAGGCTGAAGCATTTTGTGGAAGAATGAACCTGTTGCGCCAAGCTTGTTGCCGTGACGTACTGCACGACGAATAATACGACGCAATACATAACCACGACCTTCATTCGATGGATTCACGCCATCGGCAATTAGGAAGCAGCAAGAACGAGCGTGGTCAGCAACTACTTTGAGTGAAGCAGGGTAGTCTACAGGCTTGCCAGTTTGCTGTGCAGTTACTTCAAGAGCAGTCGTGTCTAAACCAATAATCTGTGCTGCATTTTTGAGTAAGTGCTGGAACAGATCAATTTCGTAGTTAGAGTTGACGTGTTGCAATACTGCAGAAATACGCTCCAAGCCCATGCCTGTATCTACAGACGGTGCTGGAAGTGGGTGCAATACGCCATCTGCAGTACGGTTAAACTGCATGAATACGTTGTTCCAGATTTCAATGAAACGGTCGCCATCTTCTTCTAGTGTGCCTGGTAAACCGCCCCAAATATGATCGCCATGATCATAGAAAATTTCAGAACAAGGGCCGCAAGGACCTGTATCACCCATTGCCCAGAAGTTGTCTGAAGCATATTGGCCACCTTTGTTATCGCCAATACGGATAATACGAGAAGCATCTAAACCAATTTCTTTGTTCCAGATGTCAAATGCTTCATCATCGGTGTGGTAAACCGTGGCATATAAACGGTCTTTTGGTAGCGCTAACCATTGTTCGCTGGTTAAAAATTCCCAAGCAAATTTAATTGCATCACGTTTGAAATAATCACCAAACGAGAAGTTACCCAACATTTCAAAGAAAGTATGGTGACGTGCGGTATAACCCACATTGTCTAAATCGTTATGTTTACCGCCTGCACGCACACATTTTTGTGACGATACAGCACGTACATAATCACGTTTTTCCAGCCCAAGAAAACAGTCTTTAAACTGGTTCATACCTGCATTGGTAAATAACAGGGTTGGGTCATTGGCGGGTACTAGAGAACTCGATGCGACACGTGTATGCCCTTGCGATTCAAAGTAACGCAAAAATGCTTCACGAATTTCAGCTGATGTCATAAAACGAGTACTCACAACCAAGTCACTCCATAAATTCCGATTTGGCTAAACGCAAGACAGTCTGACAAAAAATAATTCTTTGCTGTCATGCAGGCTTAAAATTTTAAAAACGCCAAATTATAACGGAAAAAGCCACTATCACCAATCATTTTAGCGTGAATTGATGACAATTCTGAATCAATCTCTGTTGCTGTGCGCAGAATAAATCTTTTGAATAGAGGATGATGGAAAATTGCTGACGAAAGTGGGGCATGATGAGCTGTTGTTGAATGTTTGTGCGTAGGCGAGAGTGTCAAACTAATCAACCACAAGCTGAAATTGTTAGATGGGTATTTTGAGTTTGCCGAATTAATCAGCAAATTAAGTGAAAAATCCCAGAATTGATCTGATTTTTTTCAGTAAGGCCTCAAAATCTATTAACATAGTCTGTGCTTAAATTTTGATTTCATTATGAAAGGATCAGTCATGCAACGAGTGGCAATCAATGGCTTTGGTAGAATCGGGCGCAATGTGCTGCGGGCTTGGTTTGAAAATCCCAAAGACTTTCATTTTGAAATCGTCGCCATAAATGACATTGCCGATGTAGAAACCTTGGTTCATTTATTTAAATATGACAGTACCCATGGTCGTTTTAAAGGACAGGTGGAAATTAGCCTCGAAAATGAACAGATTTTTTTGAATATTTCTGCAGGTTTGGCGCAATTAAAAGTTCAGGTGTTGAATCAGGCTCAACCTGCGCAATTACCGTGGCAAGCCTTAAATGTTGATGTGGTATTGGAATGTACAGGGTTGTTCCGTTCCCGCGAGGCGGCAACGCAGCATATTACTGCGGGCGCCAAACGTGTAATTATTGGTGCTGCACCATTCGATACTGTAGATGCTGCGATTGTTTATGGTGTGAATCATCATGAAGTCAAAAGTACCGACCAAATTATTTCCAGCGTATCTTGTACCACGCAGGCTTTAGTACCATTAGTTAAAATCATTGATGATGCTTTCGGAATTGATACCGCATTAATGACTGAAATTCATGCAGTCACAGCCGATCAAACTGTATTGGATCAAGCACACCGTGATTTACGTCGTGCGCGTGCATCAGGGCAAAATATTATTCCTACAACTTCATCTGCCTTGGGTGCATTAAAACAAGTCATGCCAAAAATGGCAGATCGGATTGATGGTTACTCGATTCGTGTACCGACCATTAATGTTGCAGCTATTGATTTAACTTTTATTTCTCAGTCACCAATTACGGTGCACAAATTGAATCAGGTGTTGTGTGCTTCGGCAGCGCATGATTATGCCGAAATTATGCAAGTGACCGATGAGCCTTTGGTATCGAGCGACTTTAACCATTCACCTTATTCTTTAATTGTCGATTTAAGTCAAACCATGGTCGTGGGTCATCAAGCCAAAGTTTTTGCGTGGTATGACAACGAGTGGGGTTATGCCAACCGTTTACTAGATTTGTGTGAATCTTTTAGTCAGCGGGCGGTGTAAGCGGCTACTTTTTAAGACATATACAAAGTGTGAAAAGCGTGTAATAGTGATGACAGATTTTACACTTCGTATTCACGGTTAATTCACTGATTGATATAACAAAGTTTGCATAGAAAATTTGAATAGAGTAGTGGCATGATGATTATTTTATTGTGGGGATTTATTTTTTTGCTGGCACTTGCTGTCATTTTTCTGATTTGGTTGCAATTTAAAAATCAGGCAGACAGCAGCAGCGACGTGCAACATCAACAGCAAGTCGAGCAAAAAGTATTACATTTAGAAGAGCATCTAAAAAAGACGTTGGAGATCATGCAGGATTTGGCTAAAAAGATGCAGGTTCAGCAAGATGCACTCGATAAAACTGTGCAAAAAACCGCACAGCTTGAAATGCAAAATGCTGAGTTGGTCAGTTTATTGGCAAAGGCGGTCAAATCAAATCAGGACTTTTAAATGACGGCTTTGAAAGATGTGGTGTATTCATATTTTTTACCGCATATTTCAGAAAAAGTCAGGTGCATGAGCAAAAGTATCATGCTAAACTAGGAGAAATCGGGTGTGCTCCCGATTTTTTTATGCGGATTCGTTCCGCGCAAACAAGAATTTAGGTTTACAACATGCCCATTTCAGAGACATGGTTATTACCTGATGGTGTAGCTGATGTATTACCAGAACAAGCGCAAGTGATTGAAAGCTTGCGTCGTAAGTCACTGGATTTCCTCGCATCTCGAGGTTATCAGTTGGTGTACACGCCATTCATAGAATACATTGAATCTCTATCTTCTCTTTCAGAATCGAATCAAGATTTAGACCTTGCCACATTTAAAGTCATCGACCAGCTTTCAGGTCGTTTGCTGGGTGTGCGTGCCGATATGACACCCCAAGTGGCGCGTATTGATGCGCATGTACATCCTGTAGATGGCATTGCACGTTACTGCTATGCAGGTACGGTTTTACATACCAAACCACAAGGTTTTAATACCACACGTGCACCATTGCAATTGGGTGCAGAGTTATTTGGTTCAGACAGCATTGATGCCGATGTAGAAATGGTTGATCTGATGCTCAGCTTGCTAAAAGAAGCAGGTTTGGCAGAAGGTGTGCATTTAGACTTGGGTCATGTCGGCTTGTTCCGTAGCTTGGTTAAACAAGCAGAATTAAGCAAAGCCACTGAACGTCAATTGTCAGATTTATATCAGCGTAAAGCATTGCCTGAATTGGCAGAATTTACCCAAGATTTAAATTTCGGTTCAGATTTTTATGCTTTAGGTCGCTATGCCAGTGATTTAACTGCTTTGCAGGCTCATTTAAGTGCTGATGTGTTGGAAAATACCGAATTTAAGCAAGCGTTTGAAGCCGTGAAAGCAACACAAGCTGAAATTCAGGCACGTTGGCCAAACTTGCATATTGGTATTGATGTGGTTGAGCTGCGTTCTTATCACTATCACACAGGTTTAATGTATGCAGTGTATGCGCCAAATCGTGCTGCACCATTGGCACAAGGCGGTCGTTATGATGGCATTGGTCAGCATTTCGGACGTGCGCGCCCTGCAACAGGTTTCTCTTGTGACTTGTTTGTATTAAGTGCAGGTCGTTTTGAATCATCGTCTGTTGTTGTTGCGCCTAAAGGCTCACAACCTGATTTAATCGCGGCTATCCAAAACACACGTGCGCAAGGCTTTAGTGTAATTCAATTGTTGGGTAATGATGATTTAAACTCGGTTCCATACGCAACGCACCAATTGGTTCTTGCAAATGGTGAGTGGACAGTCGAAAAAATTTAATCGCCAAGGCATGTTTCATGTTACAGGTCTTGGTTTTCAATTTTAACAGCATGATGTAATGAGGCTATTATGGGCAAGAATGTTGTGGTACTTGGTACCCAATGGGGCGACGAAGGTAAAGGTAAGATCGTCGACCTGCTCACAGATCAGGCGGCGGCAGTCGTTCGTTATCAAGGCGGACACAACGCAGGCCATACTCTCGTGGTTGGTGGTAAGAAAACTGTATTACACCTCATTCCATCAGGTATTTTACGTGAAAACGTACTGTGCTTAATTGGTAATGGTGTAGTACTTTCTCCTGAAGCACTCATTAAAGAAATGGGTATTTTGGAGCAAGAAGGCGTGCCAGTGAAAGAGCGTTTACGTATTTCACCAAACTGTCCGCTTATTTTGCCGAACCACATTGCACTTGACCAAGCACGTGAGAAAAAACGTGGTAATGCCAAAATTGGTACAACAGGTCGTGGTATTGGCCCAGCTTATGAAGACAAGGTTGCACGTCGTGCGATTCGTGTTGCTGACTTGGTTCGTGGCGGTGAAGCATTACGCGCTCAATTGGCTGAATTATTGGATTATCACAACTTCCAATTGACACAATACTACGGTGTTGAAGCAGTTCAGTTAGATGAAGTTTTAGCGCTATGTGACCAATGGCGTGAAGTGATTGCACCATTAGTGGTTGATGTAACGACTGAAATTCATAATTACCGTAAAAACGGTGACAACATTATGTTTGAAGGTGCGCAAGGTTCATTGCTTGATGTTGACCACGGTACTTATCCGTATGTGACTTCATCGAATACAACTGCGGGCGGTGTAAGCTCTGGTTCAGGCTTAGGTCCATTACATTTAGACTACGTTTTAGGGATTACCAAAGCTTATACCACACGTGTAGGTGCAGGCCCATTCCCAACTGAGTTGGTGTATGACGCAGCAAATGACGTAGGTGATGCGATTGGTAAACACTTAGGTACTGTGGGTCACGAGTTCGGTGCTTCTACAGGTCGTCAACGTCGTTGTGGTTGGTTTGATGCCGAAATTTTACGTCGTTCAGTCGATGTAAACTCACTGTCTGGTATCTGCTTGACCAAGTTAGACGTATTGGACGGTTTAGAAGAAATCAAAATCTGCGTAGGTTATGAAAATACCGATTCAGGTTGTGTAGGTTCTTCTGATGCGCTTGCATACGAAAACTTAAAGCCAATTTACGAAACAATGCCGGGTTGGTCTGAGTCGACTGTGGGTGCGACCAGTGTAGAACAATTGCCTGAAAATGCAGTGAACTACATCAAACGTCTTGAGCAGTTAATTGAATGCCCAATCGACATTATTTCTACAGGCCCAGACCGCGCAGAAACTATTGTATTACGTCATCCATTTGATGCTTAAGTTGTTGTGCTTTGACATAACACTCAAGTTCAGATGATGTACTCAGCCCTGTCTAAATGATGGGGCTTTTTATTGCTGTTGTTTCAGTTTCAATAGCGACTCATTTTGGGAATCATTGTAGATGATGCTGAGTGAGTTGTTTTTCAAGACTAAAGTTGCAGATGACTGGCGCTGTGCAGAGCAGGGTGGCTTGTTACAATGGCTTTAGAAAATTAAATTTAATTAAGGTTATGCAGGATGCATAAAAATATTACCAGTACGATTTTTTATTCTTTATTGTTTGCGATGGGCGGCGCACCGACCATTGCCATGATGCTGATTTTATCGCAAAAGCATGATCCGAATATTATGTATCAGGCGTTTATTGGTTTGAGCGTTATTTTTGCCTGTATTTTGGTGCCACTGATTCTGATTCAAAATGCTTACCTACTCTACAAACGCAAAAATCCAGAAATGGAAGAAAAAGTAGAAGTGGTGTCTAAAATTTACTTGGGTTTAAATATTTTCTGTTTAGTATTTTGGTTGTGTTATCAATTTCTTTACTAGGGTAGTGATTGATCGCTCAAACATACAATCTGTACACAGCTTAGGCGTTGTTTACATAAATGATATGTTTATGAAGTGATTATAGATTTAAAGCCTTGAATTGATTTCATATAATTGATTGGTATGAAGATAGCTCGCAAGGCGGAGATTATTATAATGAACAAAAAACTGATGTTAAGTTTATGTGCCGCAGGCGCAATCACAGTTTCAGGGTGTACGACTGTTGCAGACATGGCGGGTGCAGATACTGCGACCTTAAATGCAACTGCTACCAAAAGCTATAATGAAATGGTGCAAGACGCACGCAATAAAAATCAGTTAGACACAAGCTCCACCACGTATAAACGTATCAATACTGTGTTTCAGCGTTTGATCCCACATGCCAATCAAATGAACCAAACAGGTCAGCCTTTCCAGTGGCAATTGGCGGTACTTAAGTCTGATCAAGTCAATGCTTTTGTCGCACCTGGTGGTAAAGTGGTGTTCTACACTGGTATTGTGAATAAACTGAATTTAACTGATGCTGAAATTGCCGCAATTATGGGGCATGAAATGGTGCATGCTTTAGAAGAACACGCGAAAAGTAAAATTGGTGCACAGGCTTTAACCAATATTGCCTTGAACGTAGGTTTAAGTGCGGCAGGCAATAACGTTGGTCAATTGGGTGCAGCAGCAGCGCAATTGGGTACCCAAATTGGGATTGGCTTGCCATATTCACGTAATTTGGAAAGTCGTGCCGATCAGGGTGGTTTAATGCTGATGGCGCGTGCAGGTTATAACCCACAAGCTGCAATTACCCTTTGGGAAAAAATGAACAAGCTTGAAGGTGGCGGCGGTGCGTCCTTCTTATCGACTCACCCATCGAACAGTCAGCGTATTGAAGCAATGCGTAAAAACTTGCCAGCAGCACAAGCGCTATATAACCAAAGTCGTCGTTAAGATGACCTCAGCCAGTTCAACTGGTTAAGATAAAACACAAAAAAGATGCGCATGGTTTTATGCGCATCTTTTTTTATGAAGACTTTTTGACTTTAAACAGCATAAAAATGATGAGTTATTGCTGAGTTCATATTTTTAATTTCATTTTAAAGCAGTGCTTAAAATAAAATTAGGGCGCTGGATTGGGTTGTTGACGATGAATGGCTTCAATGCCTTGTAAAATTTCATCTGATAAGGTGATGTCAAAGGCATCAATATTTTCTTTGAGTTGCGCCATATTCGTCGCGCCAATAATGGTACTTGTCACAAAAAATTGCTGCTTGATAAATGCCAGCGCCAGTTGCGTCAAACTCAAGCCGTGTTGTTCTGCAAGTTGGGCGTATTGCTCGGTTGCCCATTCGCTTTGTGGATTACTGTAACGGCTAAAACGTGAATATAGCGTGACACGTGCATTGGCAGGGCGTGCGCCATGACGGAATTTACCAGTTAAATAACCAAAAGCCAAAGGTGAGTAGGCGAGTAGTCCAACACCTTCATAATGGGCGATTTCAGACATGCCAATTTCATAAGTACGATTCAGCAGGTTATATGGATTTTGTACGCTGACAAATTTACTTAATCCTAATTGTTCTGCCAAGTGTAAAAACTTCATGGTGCCCCAAGGGGTTTCATTCGACAGACCTATATAGCGAATCCGTCCTTTTTGAATTTCTTGTTGCAACGCGGTTAAGGTTTCAGCAAGGTCGGTTACTTCTTGCGTATTTTGTGCTTCTTGGTTGCCATAACCAAGTTTGCCAAAAAAGTTGGTTGGGCGTTGTGGCCAGTGCAGTTGGTATAAGTCGATATAGTCGGTTTGCAGGCGTTTTAAATTGCCATCCAGTGCAGAATGAATATCCTCTGCGTTAAAGCGGGTTTTGCCGTCTCGAATATGACTGCCGCCTTGCGAAGGGCCTGCAATTTTAGAGGCTAAAAATAATTTGTCACGTCCGCCACGTTGCTGTAACCAATTGCCAATGATGGTTTCGGTTGCACCTTGAGTTTCTACTTTTGGTGGTACGGGATACATTTCTGCGGTATCCTAAAAATATAAGTCTCGTTCTAGCGCATAATCGAGTTGTTGAAAGGCTTCTTGCTGGGTATTTTGTTCACCAAATGTCATGGTGCCTAAACAGATTTCTGGAACTAGAATGCCTGTTTTTGCCAATGGTTTAAATTGCATATTGTCTCTCGCTCAAGATTATATGTATATATTGATGTTACAAGAGCTGAAACCATTTTGCGCCACTTGTGGCTGCGAAAATTGCTACTTCATTGTAGTGACAGCAATAATGGTATTTTGATAATTGAAAATGGTAAAAAGTTAACAGCTGGTAATAAAAAAGCAAATCCGAAGATTTGCTTTTTTAATGAGCATATAGATGGTTTACTCGTCATCAAAGTTGCCATCAGTGGATTCATTTTGCTCCAAAGAAGCATCAAAAATCAGAATGGCTTTACCATCAGTTTCAATCATGCCTTGTTCTTCAAGTGTTTTTAGAACACGCCCGACCATTTCACGTGAACAGCCGACAATACGACCAATTTCTTGGCGTGTAATACGAATTTGACGACCGTTTGGCAAAATCATGGCTTCTGGTTGCGCAGAAAGATCAATCAAGCAACGTGCAATACGACCAGACACATCTATAAAGGCAAGGTCAGTTACCTTACGTGTAGTATTTTTTAAACGACGTACCAGCTGTGCAAAAACGGCATAGCTTAAGTCAGGATATTGTTTGCTGAGTTCGTGGAAGTTTTCATAAGTAATTTCTGCAATTTCACAGACATCACGAGTACGAACTTCTGCAGTACGTTGTGGATTCGATTCAAACAGACCCATTTCCCCAAAAAAGTCGCCTGGATTCAAATATGCCACAACAATTTCGCGATCATCATCTTCGCGAAGAATAATTGATACTGAACCTTTTAAAATCAAATATAACGATTTAGATTCAGTCCCCGCATCAACAATAGTTGTCCGTTTTGGATAACGGTTGATGTATGCACGTTTTAATAATGCTTTGACTGAGTCAGGCAGTTGTCCAGGGGACAATGCATCAGTGCTCAGCTGTGAAAAGTTTGAAGTCATGCTAACGGTTCCGAAAATGGATAAATAATAGATCGCACAAGACCTAGTCTGAACTTGTCACACAGTAGAGATGAAATTCCTTATCAACTCAAGTTATGTTAGTGTACAAATACCCGTGTCAATTTATAGTTTTTTTTAGGTAGTTGCAATGCAAACAAGTGTTCAGTGGTTAGAGAACGTTGCTTTTGAAGCCAAATCAGAAAGTGGTCATTCTGTAGTGATGGATGGATCCGCAGAATATGGTGGTGAAAACCGTGGTCCACGTCCTATGGAGTTAATCTTAATGGGACTTGGTGGTTGTGCTTCATTCGATATTGTGACTATTTTAAAAAAATCACGCCAAGAAGTGACGCATGTTGAATGTCAGTTAACAGCAGAACGTGCCGATAGCATCCCTGCAGTGTTCACCAAAATTCATTTGCATTTTGTGGTCAAAGGCAAGGCTGTTAAGGAAAAGCAGGTCGCGAAGGCGGTTGAACTTTCAGCAGAAAAATACTGTTCTGCCAGTAAAATGCTATCTGATGGTGGTGTTGAAATTAGCCATGATTTTGAAATTATTGAACAAGATTAAGCTTTGACTGATAGGTCATACAATGGTTGGTATATTTTGCCAATCATTGTAACTAAATATTTCAAATGGCATAAATAACAATCAAAAGCCTTTAATTGATTGATATGCAAGTGTATGTCAATGACTCAACTAAAATAAAAAATTACCAGACTAAACTTGAAATTTACTTTAATCAGTCCAATATTATTACTGAAATCTATCTGTTAATTTTAATTAAGATTTTGAAAAATATATAAAAAATTTAATTGAAATTTACGCCTGCGTTCCCATATATCCATCAAGTACACAATTTGTTGTGAGGAATAACAAGAATGCGTTTTGAAAAGTTTACCAACCGACTACAGCAAGCTTTATCCGATGCCCAATCTCTTGCAATAGGGAAAGATCATACTGCCATTGAAGGCATTCACTTATTGGCGACTTTGCTCGAAGAAGCTTCCAATGTCAGTTTATTACAACAAGCAGGCGCCAACCTACGTGATTTGCAAAGCAAATTACAGCAAGCGATTGCTGATGCACCGACTTTGGCCAATCCAACAGGCGATATCAACTTAAGTCCAGATGCGGTTAAAGCCTTGAATTTGGCTGACAGTTTTGCCCAAAAAGCAGGTGATGAGTTCTTGTCAACCGATTGGTTGATGCTGGGTTTGACCGAAGTGGGCGCGACCAAAACACTACTGAACAGTGTAGGCGTGACCTCAGATAGTTTGCGTAGCGTGATTGACAAAATTAGAGGGGATGAAAAAGTCATGAGCAATAATCACGAAGATCAACGTGACTCACTCAATAAATATACCATCGATTTAACCGAACGTGCGTTGGCGGGCAAGCTAGACCCTGTAATTGGTCGTGATGATGAAATTCGCCGTACCGTTCAGGTGTTGTCACGCCGTACCAAAAACAACCCAGTACTCATTGGTGAACCTGGTGTGGGTAAAACTGCGATTGTTGAAGGTTTGGCTCAGCGTATTGTGAATGGTGAAGTGCCTGAAAGTTTAAAAGGTAAACGTGTTTTATCTTTAGATTTGGGCTCATTGTTGGCAGGTGCGAAATATCGCGGTGAGTTTGAAGAACGCCTAAAAGCGGTCTTAAAAGACTTGGCGAAACAAGAAGGTGAAGTCATCTTATTTATTGATGAATTACACACACTTGTGGGTGCAGGTAAAGGCGATGGTGCCATGGATGCAGGCAATATGTTGAAACCTGCATTGGCACGTGGCGAATTGCGCTGCGTCGGTGCCACTACTTTAGATGAGTATCGTCAATATATTGAAAAAGATGCAGCTTTAGAGCGTCGTTTCCAAAAAGTATTGGTTGATGAGCCAAGTGTAGAAGACACCATTGCAATTTTACGAGGTCTGAAAGAACGCTACGAAGTGCACCACGGGGTTAAAATTTTAGATTCGGCGATTATTGCCGCCGCTAAAATGTCGCACCGTTATATCACTGACCGTCAACTTCCCGACAAGGCAATTGATTTGGTGGATGAGGCAGCGTCACGGATTAAAATGGAGCTAGATTCTAAGCCTGAAGCCTTAGATAAATTAGAGCGCCGTTTAATTCAATTAAAACTGCAACTTGAAGCCGTGAAGAAAGATGAAGATGCAGGCAGCCGTGCTGAAGTTGCACATCTGGAAAAACAAATTATTGAAGTTCAAAATGAATACAATGATTTGGAAGAAGTTTGGAAAGCGGAAAAAACCTTGGTTGAAGGCACTAAGCAAATTCAGACTCAGCTTGATCAGGCACGTATGGCATTGCAAAAAGCGCAGCGTGAAAATGACTTGGCGGAAATGTCACGTTTACAATACGGTGTGATTCCTGAGTTGGAAAAACAACTGGCACAAGATGAGTTGGTTGAAGAGAAAGAAGAACCAAAATTATTGCGTAACAAAGTTACGGACAATGAAATTGCTGAAGTCGTGAGTGCTGCAACGGGCATTCCTGTATCGAAAATGCTGCAGGGTGAACGTGAAAAATTGCTACACATGGAAGATTTCTTGCATAACCGTGTGGTGGGGCAAGATGAAGCTGTGGTGGCGGTGTCGAATGCGGTACGTCGTTCACGCGCAGGTTTGTCTGATCCTAACCGTCCAAGTGGTTCGTTCCTGTTCCTTGGCCCAACAGGGGTAGGTAAAACAGAATTGACCAAAGCGTTAGCGAACTTCTTGTTTGACAGCGATGACGCCATGATTCGGATTGATATGTCTGAATTTATGGAAAAACACTCGGTCAGCCGTTTGGTCGGTGCGCCTCCAGGCTATGTCGGTTATGAAGAAGGTGGTGTATTAACCGAAGCAGTACGTCGTAAACCGTACAGTGTGGTGCTGTTTGATGAGGTGGAAAAAGCCCATCCAGACGTATTTAACATCTTGTTGCAGGTGTTGGATGATGGACGCCTAACCGACTCGCAAGGTCGCGTGGTGGACTTTAAGAACACTGTAATTGTGATGACTTCTAACTTGGGTTCACACGAAGTACGTGAATTGGGTGACAATCCAACACGTGAAGAAGTGCGTACCGTGGTCATGGCCGCAGTTTCACAACATTTCCGCCCTGAGTTTATTAACCGTATTGATGAGTTGGTGGTGTTCCATTCACTAGAAAAAGCACAAATTCGTGGCATTGCCGATATTCAATTGGATCGTTTACGTGCGCGTTTAAGCGAACGCGACTTGAGCTTGTCGATAGACGATACTGCATTTGATCAATTGATTGAAGCAGGTTTTGACCCAGTCTACGGTGCGCGTCCATTGAAACGTGCAATTCAGCAACAAGTGGAAAACACATTGGCGCAAAAAATCCTCGCAGGTGACTTTGTTGCAGGTGATACGATTTTAATTAAAGCTGAAAATGGTCATTTGCTGTTTGAAAAAATGAAACTCAGCTAATTGGCTATGTGTAAGCAACTTTTAAGAAACCCAGCTTCGGCTGGGTTTTTTATGACTGACAATTTAGGTCACATAAGTAAAATTTTTGGTAAAAAATGACAGCTATTTTTAATATTTTGTGATGAATATTATATTTAAGTGATTTATTTGCAAAACAATTATCTTTTTTAAAGAAGATTAATTATAATTTATTGTTCAATAAGAATAGATAAATTCTGAGCAGAATCTATGTCAAAAATAGTATGGGGTGGAATGGGGGTTGCAGTGTTGGCAGGAGCTGTCACTGCAGGAAATTTATATGCAGATAAGAGCCTGCGTGAGCATTATCAACAAAATTTAAATCCTGTACCCAATGTGAGCGTCCAATATACGGACTACGACATGGGGACTTTAACAGGTACTGCCAAATGGAAAATGACCATTATTGCAGACCCATGTAATGCTAAAGAAAAACTGGTGTTTCACGGACAAGATCAAATTCAGCGGACATGGAAAGGTTACCAAATTGATTCTAAAATGAATCTGGAACAAGGGCAGGGACAATTTTCCGAGTTCTTTCAGCAGCCTCTAAATAATGTGACAACGCAAGTGAATTGGTTGGGTGTATCGACCACGAAATTGAGCATACCTGCTATAGAGAAAAAAGAAGCAGGACTTGAAGCTAAATTTTCTCCTATGCAGATTGAGTTTCAGGCGAAACAAAGTCAGGGGCAGCAGAAAATTGTAAATATGAGTTTTGATGTGCCTCAATTGACGGTGCTGGATCAATTTGGACATCTTCAAGTAAAAGGCATGCAGTTTAAAACCAATCAGGCTTTGAATGTGCAGTCTTTAGAGCCGGGCTATTTCCAATTCAGTATTGCAGAAATGCAGCGTCAAGACCCAAAAGCAGTGGGTTCAGGCAAAATGAAAGACTTCAGTTGGCGTATGGATACTCAACTGCATGAGCGCACGGTAGATATTCAATCGAAATTTAAAATTGCCGAGTTAGGTTTAAATAATGTGCCTGCCATGCAAGACCTGCAAGTGAATTGGGATGTTAAAAACTTGCAGCGCAGTAAAATGCAGACGTTTCTTGATATTGTGCAAAAACAAAACAACTCATGCCTAGAAGCGGAAAACTTTGAGAAAGAAGTTCAACAAGCCTTGTTGGCTGTGATTAATGAGGGCTTTCAGTTCGAATCCAAGAAGAATCAGTTGAAATTAGGCACAGGCAGTATTCGGGCAGATTTGGTTGGTAAAGTGATGCCAGGGCATCAAACCACTGTAGAAGGCTTAGCGAAAATGTTCCCAAGTTTATTGGAAATGCAAACCGATGTGAGTTTTAACAAGCAAGTGGTCAAAACCATTATGAATAATTATATGAATGCTGCAGGTAAAAGCATGTCTGATCAAGAGTTGGAACAGATACTCAGTGCGATGCAAAGCAATCAGCAAATTCAACGTGATGGTGATGAATTTAAACTGTCGATGCATTATCAATATGGTGAAAAGAAGTTTTTAACTGGTCAATAATCTAGATACTGATCTACGATAAAACAAAGCCTGTTCAAATGAACAGGCTTTGTTGTATTGCCATATCGTTTATTTAAACAGGCGGGTGCTGAATTTTCCAAGCACGGTGGATTTTGGTGTTGCGTTTGAAATCTTGCCCAATGGTTTCATGGCTAATTTCCTGCACATCAAACATGGCTTCAATTTCTTCATCCATTTCAAAACCACGGTAGTTGTTGGAGAAGTACAGCGTTCCGCCTGTGGTTAAGCGGTTCATGGCACGCTTAATTAAAGAAACGTGGTCGCGTTGTACGTCAAATGTTCCGTAGAACTTTTTAGAGTTTGAGAAAGTTGGTGGGTCAATAAAGATCAGATCATATTGTTCATGACCTTCTTTGAGCCATTCAAAACAATCACTGGCAAAGAATTGATGTTGTTCATCGGCATGGTCTACCGTTAAACCATTCAATACAAAGTTTTCTTTAGACCAATTCAAATAAGTATTGGATAAATCGACGCTGGTGGTACTTGCTGCACCGCCAAGCGCGGCATGTAAACTTGCAGTTGAGGTATAACTGTATAAATTCAGGAAGTGCTTGCCACGTGCTTCTTTGGCAATACGTAAACGCATTTGACGATGGTCAAGGAACAAGCCTGTATCTAGGTAGTCGGTGAGGTTAACCAAAATTTTAGCCTGACCTTCTTGCACAATAAAACGCTTCGAGGCGGTACTTTGTTTGGTGTACTGGTTTTTACCTTCCTGACGGGCACGGGTTTTAATAAATACCGCATCGCGCCCTAAACCTGTGACAGCGCGAATGGCTTGTAAGGCAAGGTTAAAACGCTTTTTGGCTTTTTCAGGATCAATTTTTTTCGGCGGCGCATATTCCTGCACGTGCAAACGGTCGCCGTATAAATCGACTGCGACATTAAAGTCAGGTAAGTCTGCATCGTATAAACGCAGGCAATGCACATTTTCTTTCACCGCCCATTTTTTCAGGCTCTGCATGTTTTTTTGCAAACGGTTGGTGAAATCTTCTGCGCCTTCAATGGGTTCAAACTGTTGCGGTTGCCAATCTGCTAAGAATGGGCGTGCGAATGTTGCAGGTTTGATCGTACCAAAACGGACATAAATTGGCAGTTTACCGTTCATCAAACGTAAAATTTGCGGGTCATTGAAAGCCAACACATCGGCTTGTTCAACTTGGGCTGCAATGACGGCTGCTTTTTGATTTGGGAAATGCTTTTGCAAGAGGGCAGACAGACCCAAATATAAGGCACGGTTCGAGGCTTTATCGCCCAAACGCTCACCATAAGGTGGGTTGGTTACAATAAAGGCCTTTTTACCTTCGGCTTGAAAGTCGGGCCAGTCAGCCAAAGTACGTTCTTCAATTTGAATCTGATCGAGCAGACTTTCAAAACCTGCTGCAATAATATTTTGCTTGGTGGCTTTGACTGCTTCCCAGTCGGCATCGAAAGCATAAAATTTTGGCAATGGTTGTTGTAATGCAGTTTGATGGCGTTCAGCCGCTTCTGCTTTAATGCTCATCCATAATTCATGGTCGTGACCTTGCCAACCGTTAAAACCGAAACGACGTACCAAACCCGGTGCACGGTCAGTCAGCATCATCAATGCTTCAATAATAAACGTACCCGAACCACACATTGGGTCTAAAATAATGTCGGGTTGAATTTGTTGTAATTGACCTTTTTGCAGAATCGCTGCGGCAAGGTTTTCTTTAATTGGGGCATCGGTCATAAAACGACGATAGCCGCGTTTATGCAGTGAATCGCCAGATAAATCTAGGCAGTATGTATGTTCTTTTTTACCTGCCAACACGTATAAGGTAATTTCAGGCTGTTTGATGTCAATGCTTGGACGTTTGCCCACTGCATCCATAAATGAATCGACCACACCATCTTTAACGCGCAAGGTCGCAAATTGGCTGTTCACTTTAATGTCACGCTCTATATGCAAACGCACTGCAAAAGTACTTTGTGGCGCAAAAATCAGTGACCAGTCAAAGCTCAGCGCACCTTCATAAAGCTCTTCGGCTACATCGCGCGCGTCGTGACTAAATTCAATTTCGTGTGTGTGAATTGGTGTAAGGACACGTGAGGCTAAACGTGACCACATGCAGACACGATAGGCATTTTCGAGTGTGCCTTTGAAAATTAAACGACCCGGTAAACGTTCGATATTTTGAATACCTAAACCTTGCATTTCTTCTTGCAATAAGGTTTCAAGTCCATCTGCACAGGTGACCCAATATGTAGAAAGACGGGGTTTCGAATTCATGAAAATTTCCAAAAGCAATTCAGCAATCGGCTATTTTACCGTATTTTGTGCTAGAAAACTTAGTGATTTAGCGTGAATCGTGCAGAATTTTAAAGGTCTAGGTTTGAAGAGCTTCAGGGCATTTTTTACTGTTTTTTTCTAAAAAGGCAATGAGGATGTAATGACATCTCTAAAAAATTTTGAGTGATTGTATTGCGGAAAAATAAAAACCTGAATATTCACATGATTGGTATGTATTTTGCTCATACATTGTTGTGATGGTGAACATTTTGCAGATGAGCATCAAACACTGCAAAACAACAATGAAGCGATAAGGGGAATATTTAAATGACCACGGCTACTTTAAACACGGCACAGGCTTTAATAGCAAATAACGAGATTTTTTCAGTTGCCACTTTAATTTATACGCGATTAAGACGGGTCAGTGGACGTGTGATTGATGTCATGTATCTGGTTGAAAATTCAGACTATGCACGTGCTGTGCTGCAATTGGCGCTCGCTACACACGATGAGGAATTGTGCCGTTATGCGCTGCGCTTAAACAGTATATTGGCTAACTTAATGGATGCTGATGCAGAAATAACGTCGCCACAGACTGAAGCGCAGCAATTAGATGCAGTAGAAAATATAGAAAATATAGATGACTTGACTGAACCTACAGCTGAAGAAATTTATCGGGCGCAGGTGTCCCATCATTATATAGGGGCATTGCGTTAAACGGTGAATTGTACAGACTATGCCTACATAGCCTGAAGGTTGCGTAGGCAGTTGTAGGCGAAGATTGACCCACCAGATGTTCATCAAGCTCATATCAAGATGATTGGCTAGCAGAGCAGTTAAATATAAATGCCATCCTTTCACATCGCTTTGTAGAGTATTAAGCATGAAAGAAAGTGTAGATGAGTCTGCATGACTTAATTTTTAAAATCATAAGTTTCTTTTGACTAAATCACGCCAAGTTACACTGCTTTGCCAAATCAATTTCTGTATAATGCGTTAACTTAACGTATAAGGAATCTCTCATGCATTTGGCGGCATTGCATACTCCGAGCCAGATTCAATTGAATAAAGATGGGCATTTAAAACACTTTTTAACCATCGAAGGTCTTTCCAAAGAAACCCTCACCCAAATTCTGGACACAGCACAGTCCTTTTTCAATGAACAAAACCAACTGATCACCAATAATTTGCTCGAAGGGCGCACGGTGATGAATTTGTTCTTCGAAAACTCTACTCGTACCCGCACCACATTTGAAGCCGCAGCCAAGCGTCTTTCTGCCAATGTACTCAATATTGATATTGCCCGTTCAAGTACCTCTAAAGGTGAAACTTTGCGTGACACTTTGTGGAACTTAGAGGCGATGGCTGCTGACATTTTTGTGGTGCGTCATTCATCTTCAGGTGCAGCACATTTTATTGCTAAAACGGTTTGCCCAAAGGTTGCCATTATTAATGCGGGTGATGGCCGTCATGCACATCCAACGCAAGCGATGTTGGATATGCTGACCATTCGCCGTGAAACCCAACGACCTTATGAAGAATTAAGTGTTGCGATTATTGGTGATATCAAACATTCACGCGTGGCGCGTTCCGATGTGGCTGCCTTGCAAACACTGGGCTGTAAAGACATTCGCGTGATTGCACCGAACACCTTGTTGCCCTACGGTTTTGATGAATATGGCGCAGGCGTGCGTTTATTTAACAAAATGGAAGAAGGCATTAAAGATTGCGACGTGATTATCACCCTGCGTATTCAAAATGAACGTATTGATTCGCCAGCACTTGCCTCACAAGCCGAATTCTACAAAATGTACGGTTTAAACAAAGAGCGTTTGGCGCTTGCAAAACCAAACTGTATTGTGATGCATCCTGGTCCAATGAACCGTGGTGTCGAAATTGATTCAAGCATTGCCGATGGGCCTCAATCGGTGATTTTAAATCAAGTAACCAACGGTATTGCGGTACGTATGGCGGTATTGGCCTTGGCGATGCAAGGTCAATTGCAAGAACAAGGTTTGATTGACGCGATTGCGGTATAAGGAAAAAGTCATGGCGATTGTAAAAATTGAAAATGTACGTGTGCTTGACCCAATCCAGCAAATTGACCGCGTACAAACGGTATATCTTGAAAATGGCAAGTTGGTTGCAGAAAGTGCAGATATTAGCGAAAGCATAGATGCCCAAGGTCAATGGCTCATGCCAACTATGGTCGATTTATGCGCACGTTTACGTGAACCTGGTCAGCAACAACATGGCACGCTCAAATCTGAAGGCAAGGCCGCACGTGAAAACGGAATTCTGCACTTATTTACGCCACCCGATTCTAAACCAATCGTGCAAGACAACGGTGCACTCATTCATGGTTTGGTCGAAAAAGCCATGTTGGATGGTGGCATTTATTTAGAAGTGATTGGTGCACAAACTCAAGGTTTAAACGGCAAGCAGCCTGCCAATATGGCGGGACTGAAAAAAGGCGGCTGTAGTGCAGTGTCCAATGCCAATGCACCTTTTGAAGATGATGATGTCGTGATTCGCACACTGGAATATGCTGCAGGTTTGGACATGACCGTGGTGTTCTATGCCGAAGAACCGCAAATTGCTAAAGATGGCTGTGTGCATGAAGGTTTTATTGCATCGCGTCAGGGCTTGCCTATGATTCCAACTTTGGCAGAAACCGTAGCGATTGCCAAATATTTGCTGATGATTGAAGCCACAGGTGTACGTGCGCATTTTGGCTTATTGTCTTGTGGTGCATCAGTTGAATTGATTCAACAAGCTAAAGCCAAAGGTTTACCTGTCACTTGTGATGTTGCGATGCATCAACTGCATTTAACCGATCAAATTATTGATGGTTTTAACTCGTTAGCGCATGTACGTCCGCCACTGCGCTCAGAGCAAGACAAAGCATTACTGCGTCAAGGTGTAAAAGATGGTGTGATTGATGCGATTTGTACTCATCATGAGCCGTTAAATAGCTCTGCAAAAATGGCACCATTTGCAGATACTTTGTCAGGTTTTACTGCATTTGATACTTATATTCCATTTGGGATTCAACTGATTCAGGAAGGTCTGTTCAGTCCATTGGAATGGGTAGAAAAAGTGACACTTGCACCTGCGCGTGTGGCAAAAATGCAAAGTCGTTGGGAACAGGAAGCGGGTTGGGTCTTGGTTGATCCAGAAGTGGAATGGACACTGAACAAAGAAACGATTGTGTCACAAGGCAAAAATACGCCTTTGATTAATCAAGTTGTAAAAGGCAAAGCAGTACGCGTCTTTACTGCTTAATATGCTCTGATTGATATTTTATTTTCAAGTTTAAATAAGAGTCAGCTTCGGCTGGCTTTTTTATTGAATTTTAACAATCCCCAAATAGAAAATCGAAGAAGAGACTCTACATTTCGTTGACTCAAATTTCACAACAAAATCAAAACACCACAATTTATTACATTTGTTTAAATTTTAAGCATATATATTAAAAAACAACATGAAAACAAAGACAAAAAAAGAGGACATATGTATGCAAACAGATTTGATAGACTTGCTCAAACAAAGTGTGTCATCAATTGTATTGGAAGGGGAAACTCAGCATTTGCTTGAAAAAAATCAGGCATTGAGTAGTTTTTATCCCATTTTATTGTCTATTTTAAATTCACGTCCTGAATTAATTGATAATTTGCATCGACAGCTTAACCCTCGTGTGGGGGATGTCTTTGGTTCAAACTTGTCTTTAAAACAGCAGTTTATGGATATGGTGAGTGGCACAGCACCACAAGCCGAAATTGAAAATACACTGAATCGTTCTATTGCACCTAGTCTAAACTTTCTTGAAAATCAGGCAGGTTCATCAGACCCAGTTGCGATTCAACATTTATTGCAAAATAATTTAGATTCAATTCAGGCGGCTTTACCGCAGTGGGCAACAGCATTATTGGCTGCTTTGGGGGTAAATAATGCTGCGGGCCAAACCGTACATCAAGCACCTGAAGTCATTGTGACTGAGCCCGTAGAAGAACGCCGTTCGTGGTTATTGCCAATTTTAGCTTTAATTATTTTAATTGGTTTATTGGCATTTTTATTCCGTGCATGTAGTGACCGCAACCAAGCGCCTGCAACCACACAGACCCAAGTGGCAGCCAATCAGGCTGCAATGTTGCAAGTCAGTACAGGCAGTGATGGTAATTTGGTGACCTGTCAAATTTTGCTGAATAATCCAAGCTATATGGAAATTCTGCAGAATGAAGTGAAGCAAATTTTCAATCATCCAACAGGTTGTGGTGCAGAAAATTTTGCCAACTATCATTCGGAATTTATTGATCAGGACGTGATTCCAAGCGTTTTAAAAATGCTGAAAGGTGTACCGAATGTCAATTTAAACTGGGTGGGTAATCAACTGTCTATTCAAGCCGCGAACCCTGCCGATGCAGAGCGTTTAGCCAGTCAAATTCGTCCATTGGCTAAAAACATGACTGTAGTGACTCAGCAACCTGCAGAAACTACAGTAACCGATGTTAATCAGGCTGTAACCAGCAGTATTAGCAATGCCGAGCAGGCTTTGGCTGCAATTAATCCTGACAATATTCAAGCTTTGGATATTGCGACGGCACTCAATATGCAAATCATTAATTTTGATTCTGCATCGACTGAAATTCCAGCAGCCAATAAGTCTATTTTAGATCAGGCTGCGGTATTGATGCAGCGCGCGCCACAAGTGCAATTAACCGTGAAAGGGCATACCGATGCCGTAGGTGATGCCAATGCCAACAAAACTTTGTCACAACAACGTGCGCAAGCAGTGGTCGATTATTTAGTATCACGTGGTGTAAATCCGGGTCAATTGCAAGCCATTGGTTTCGGTTCAGAGCAGCCGATTACAGCAAATGCAACCCCAGAGGGTCAGTTTAAAAACCGCCGGATTGAGTTTGAAGTCTTGAATGTAGATACAGGCACAGTGCGTAGTGTGGAAGATGCAGGCGTGGTAGAGCAAAAGACGCCTCAATCTTAAACAGGTTTATTTTCTTGTAAGATTAAACTTGTATTGAGCCTTCACTTTGCAAAGTGAAGGCTTTTTTTATTGCAGATCAGTGCCGAAGTATCGTGCAAATATCGAAATTGAAAGTAATTTTTGGATGCTCTTTGGTTTGAGGAATAGTTTTATAAATTAGTGATTTGTTGAGTAGATTGAATAAGTTGAGTGGGAAAGTATGAAAGTCAAAACAAACCCTCTCCCTTGTATTAGGTTTTAAAGCAGTGTATCAAAACTTGCAAAGGAGAGGGGGAGTTAACTTGAGATAAATTCATCAAGCTGCGACTTTTTGCAAGGCAACGCCTGTAACTTTTTGAATTTCATCAAAACTGACATCAGGTGCAAGTTCAATCAACTTTACGCCTTGTGGGGTAATATCAAGTACGCCTAAGTCGGTAATGATACGATGCACCACTGCTTTACCCGTAAGTGGTAAACTGCACTGCGATACAATTTTAGGTGTACCATCTTTGGCACAATGTTCCATCAACACCACAACTTTTTGTACGCCTGCGACCAAATCCATTGCACCGCCCATGCCTTTAACTTTCTTGCCGGGAATCATCCAATTGGCAAGATCGCCTTGTTCAGAAACTTCCATTGCCCCTAAAATGGCGATATTGACATGCCCGCCACGAATCATGGCAAAGGAATCTGCGCTGGAGAAAAATGCCGCACCTTTACGTGCAGTCACAGTTTGTTTGCCTGCATTGATCAGGTCGGCATCTACAGTGTCGGCAGTCGGAAATTCACCAATGCCAAGTAAGCCATTTTCAGACTGCAACCAAACATTGATATGTTCAGGAATATAATTGGCGACCAGTGTGGGTAAGCCAATGCCTAGATTGACATAAAAACCATCTTCTAATTCTTGTGCAGCGCGCTGCGCCATTTGATTACGCGTCCAAGCCATATCTTAAGCCTCCGCCTTTAAAGTCATTTGTTCAATACGTTTTTCTGGGTTTGCATTGAGGACAATGCGGTTCACATAAATACCGGGTAAGTGGATTTCGTCTGGGTCTAAATCGCCAATTTCAACAATCTGTTCAACTTCGGCAATGGTGATTTTGCCTGCCATGGCACAGACAGGATTAAAGTTTTGTGCTGTTTTACGGAAAACAAGATTGCCCGCTTTATCTGCTTTGTAGGCTTTGACCAAAGCGACATCTGCGGTCAAAGATTCTTCTAAAATATAATCTTTGCCATTAAATTCACGGACTTCTTTTCCTTCGGCAATAACAGTGCCTACACCTGTTGGGGTGAAAAATGCAGGAATACCCGCACCGCCTGCGCGTAATTTTTCTGCCAGTGTGCCTTGCGGGGTAAGTTCAACTTCCAGTTCACCGCTTAAAAACTGGCGTTCAAATTCTTTATTTTCGCCGACATAAGATGAAATCATTTTTTTAATTTGTTTGGTTTCAAGCAATAAGCCTAAACCAAAACCATCGACCCCTGCGTTGTTGGAAATACAAGTCAGCTGTTTCACACCTGTATCTTTTAACGCAGCAATCAAGGCTTCAGGAATACCGCATAAACCAAAACCACCCACCGCCAAGGTATGCCCATCTTGAACCACGCCATTTAATGCAGCTTGTGCGCTGTCATATACTTTATTGGACATTTGTCACCTCTTTATTCTCTGCACGGCATTCACTTGCCATGTTGTGTTGTTGCCATCCTTATTGCTTATGTTCCAATGCTATTGAGGATGAAATAGGTTTTAAGCACAAACCTTTTGCCAGTAGGCATTGGCATAGTGAGATGGATTATTGCGCTGTAAGACATTGCTGATGTTACGACTAGCTGTCATCAGCGGTTCTAACCGCACACCTGTTTCAAAACCCATCTTGGACAGTAAATAGTACAAGTCTTCGGTAGACACATTGCCCGATGCACCTTTGGCATACGGACAGCCACCCAAACCAGCAATAGATGAATCAAATACACGAATGCCTTGCAAGAGCGACTGATAAATATTGGCAATCGCCATGCCGTAAGTATTGTGAAAATGACCTGCTAAAACTTTGGCATCGACCTCTGCCAAACATGCATCCCAGACTTTTTGCACACGGTCAGGGGTTGCTGTACCAATGGTTTCACCCAAAGACACTTCATAGCAGCCCATGTCCAATAATTGCTGTGTGACTTTTGCGACTTGTTTCGGGTCAATTGCGCCTTCATAAGGACAGTCCACCATACAAGATACATAACCACGCACGCGAATGTTGTGCGCTTTGGCTTGACGCATGACATCGCTAAATTTTTCCAAACTTTCTTCAATTGAACAGTTGATATTTTTTCGGGTAAAGCTTTCAGAAGCGGCGGTAAACACGGCAACTTCTTTGCAACCCACCGCCAAAGCCGACTCAAAACCTTTTGAGTTTGGGGTCAGTAAACTGAATTGAATGTTTGGGTTTTGTGGCAGGCTGGCAAACAGCACATCGCTGTCTGCCATTTGCGGTACCCATTTGGCCGATACGCAAGAACCGACCTCAATGCTGCTTAAACCTGTTTGCATTAAATCCAAAATCAGGTTTTTACGGTCTGCCAAAGTGAGTGGCGTTTTCTCATTTTGCAGACCATCTCGTGGGCCAACCTCTACAATTTTGACAAATTCAGTCATGCAACTTCCTCCGTCAAGGCTTCAAATTCAACCAGTTCATCGCCTGCTTTGACCTGATCGCCCGCTTGGAAGTACGAACTTGCCACAATGCCATCGAAAGGCGCACGAATTGAATATTCAATTTTCATGGCTTCCAGTGTCATCAGTACATCATCTTTTTTCACACGGGCATTGGCTGCCACCAAAACTTGGGTGATTACACCCGGCATTGGTGCAGTCAGATTGTTGGCATTGTCTTGTTGATCATCGCTGTTAAAGTTTGCTTGTACATAGCTAAACACATGACGCTGACCGTTTTGGAACAGGGTGATGCCTTGCGCATGTTGGTTAAATGCTATTTTTTGTTGCTGACCATTGATACAAACCTGTAGACGATGTGCATCCAAAAGCTCGCCTTGAACGCTCAGCGTTTGCCCATTGTAGTAAGCCTCAAAACCAGAAGTGCATGGTTTTAACTGGATTTTGAGTGTTTGGTCATTGCACTGTAATTGCACTGTGTGGGCGCTTTGCTGATTTAAGCGCCAGAAGTGGTCTTTTTGCCAAACCGCGTTGTTTGCCGCTTTGTTGTTTTGAATACGAGAAAGTACATCAATTAACGCAGCTGCAACGACAGTTTCTGTAGCGACTTCAGGTTTTGCGTTAAGTAAAAATGCTTCCTCACGTTGAATAAGCCCTGTATCCAAATTGGCATGTTTAAAGGAATCACACAGCACCAAACGATCCAAGAATGCAATGTTGTTGCCTAAACCATCGACGTGGAACTGACCTAAAGCATGGTGCATTTGCGTTAATGCTGCTTCACGGTTTTTACCCCAAACAATCAGTTTGGCAATCATTGGGTCGTAGTAGGTGCTGATTTCATCACCTTCGACAATCCCGCTATCGACACGTACGGCATCATTTTGCTCTGGATAATGCAGATAGCTGATTTGACCAATGGCAGGAATAAAGCCTTTTTCTGGTTCTTCGGCATACACACGCGCTTCAAGGGCATGACCATGAATTTGCAATTCATGTTGCTGTTTTGGCAATGGCTCACCAAAAGCAACTCGCAATTGCCACTCAACCAAGTCTTGCCCTGTAATCATTTCTGTGACGGGGTGTTCGACCTGCAAGCGGGTATTCATTTCCATGAAATAAGCAGTACCGTCTTGCTCGACAATAAACTCTACCGTACCTGCGCCCACGTAATTTACAGCACGTGCGGCATCAATTGCGGCTTGGCGCATAGTTTCGAGTTTATCTTCTGGCATTTTTGGTGCAGGTGCTTCTTCAAGCACTTTTTGGTGGCGACGTTGTACCGAGCAATCACGTTCAAACAAATGCACGTAGTTGCCGTGAGTATCGCCAAAAACCTGTACTTCAATATGACGTGGTTGAATCACATAGCGTTCAATCAGCACATCTTCATTACCAAAGCTAGAACGTGCTTCACTTTTACATGAAGCGAGTGAGCTGAGAAAGTCTTCACTGCGTTCTACTAAACGCATGCCTTTACCGCCACCGCCTGCACTGGCTTTAATGAGCACAGGATAACCAATGCTGTCGGCTTGTTGCTTTAAAAATGCCGCATCTTGATTGCTGCCGTGGTAGCCCGGAGTTAGTGGCACACCTGCTTTTTCCATCAAGGCTTTAGAGGTTGCTTTTAGACCCATCGCCAAAATGGCTTCAACTGGCGGGCCAATAAAAACAATATTGTTGTCTTTACAGGCAAGTGCGAATTGGTCATTTTCAGATAAGAAACCATAACCCGGGTGAATCGCTTGTGCACCTGTGCTTTTGGCTGCCTGAATAATACGTTCAACTTGCAAATAACTTTGTGCCGCAGGCGATTCACCAATATAAATGGCTTCGTCTGCCAGTTTAACGTGTTGTGATTGCGCATCGGCATCTGAATACACCGCGACAGTCGCAATCCCAAGTTTTTTTGCGGTACGAATTACACGGCAGGCAATTTCACCACGGTTGGCAATTAAAATCTTTTCAAACATCGTGCGATCCTTCTTTTATTCTGCCGTGGTCTTGATCCAAGCCGGGCTTTGTTTATTTAAAAAAGCATTTAAGCCATTTTTCGCCTCAGTTCCTTGGCGAACATGTGCAATATGCTGTGCAGTTTGTTGGAGTAAATCTTCGGTCAAAACTTGATGATTAACCATCTGAATCAGTTGTTTAGAAGCATGTTGCGCTTCTGGGCCACCAAGCAATAAGGCTTGCACAATTTCATCAATTTTGCTGTCTAAGTCTTCGGCTGAAGTGACTTCATGCGCTAAACCAATTTGCTGTGCCTGTTCTGCAGAAATACGCTCTGCCGTTAAAAAGTAACGTGATGCCTGACGTGCGCCAATCGCACGAATGACGTAAGGGCTAATGGTAGATGGTGCTAAACCTAAACGTACTTCAGAGGTCGCAAACTTGGCATCGGTGCTGGCAACGCAAATATCACAGGCAGCTGCCAAACCCATACCACCACCAAAGGCAATACCATGCACACGGGCAATAGTCGGTTGTTTTAACGTCGCTAAACTTTGCAGCATTTTTGCCAGTTTTAGGGCATCGGCTTGATTTTCTGCTGTAGAAGCTTGACCTGCCTGTTTCATCCAGTTCAAATCTGCACCTGCAGAAAAGCTTTTGCCGCGTCCTGCCAAAATCACCACTCGAATATCATCACGGCTATTCAGTGCCTGAAAGCAGGCGTGTAATTCTTCAATCACCTCTGTATTGAAAGCGTTATGCAATTCCGCACGATTAATCCAAACCGTAGCCACTTGGTTGTTCTGTTCGAGCTGTAAAAACTGATAATCCATTTTGTCACCTCTTACATGCGGAACACGCCAAATTTGGTCGGTTGGATGGATGCATTGAGGGCAGCGGCTAAACTTAATGCCAAAACTTCACGCGACTGTGCTGGATCAATCACACCATCATCCCATAAGCGTGCAGACGCATAATATGGATGACCCTGACGTTCGTATTGTTCACGAATTGGCTGTTTGAACTGATCTTCTTCTTCTGCAGACCAGCTACCACCTTTGGCTTCAATCTGATCACGCTTTAAGGTAGACAATACGCTCGATGCTTGTTCGCCACCCATCACTGAAATACGTGAGTTTGGCCATGTCCACATAAAACGTGGTGAATAAGCACGACCACACATCCCGTAGTTACCTGCACCAAAAGAACCGCCAATCACCAAAGTCAGTTTAGGCACATTGGCTGTGGCAACCGCCATCACCAGTTTGGCACCATTTTTGGCAATGCCTTCATTTTCATATTGGCGTCCAACCATGAAGCCTGTGATATTTTGAATAAATAACAGGGGAATGTTGCGTTGGGTGCATAGTTCAATAAAGTGTGCGCCTTTTTGTGCCGACTCGGAAAATAAAATACCGTTGTTGGCAATAATCCCGACAGACATACCATATAGTTTGGCAAAACCTGTAATTAATGTGGTGCCAAAGCGCGCTTTAAATTCATCAAAACGTGAACCATCGACAATACGGGCAATCACTTCACGTACATCAAACGGTTTACGCGCGTCAGTCGGAACAATGCCATACAGTTCAGAGGCATCGAATAATGGTGCTTCTATATGCTCAGGCTGCGGGTTTGGCTTTTTATTTAAATTGGCAACGATGTTGCGGGCAATTGCCAAGGCATGTTCATCATTTTCTGCCAAATGATCGGCTACACCTGAAAGGCGAGTGTGTACATCGCCACCACCCAAGTCTTCGCTGCTAACCACTTCACCTGTTGCGGCTTTAACCAGCGGTGGGCCGCCCAAGAAAATTGTCCCCTGATTACGCACAATGATGGTTTCATCTGACATGGCAGGGACATACGCACCGCCTGCGGTACAACTTCCCATCACAACGGCAATTTGGGCAATGCCCATGCTCGACATACGCGCTTGGTTATAGAAAATGCGTCCGAAATGATCACGGTCTGGAAAGACTTCATCTTGTAGCGGCAAATATGCACCGCCAGAATCGACCAAATAAATACAAGTCAGGTGATTCTGTTCGGCAATTTCCTGTGCGCGTAAATGCTTTTTCACAGTCAGTGGATAGTACGTTCCACCTTTTACTGTGGCATCGTTGGCAATGATCATGCAGGTCACGCCATTCACTTGACCGACACCCGCCACTACACCCGCAGCAGGGACATCATCCTGATAGACCTGATAAGCGGCCAACTGACCAATTTCAATAAATGCAGTACCCGGATCGATCAGGTGGTCAATCCGTTCACGTGGCAGTAATTTGCCACGGTCTAAATGTTTTTGGCGTGCAGTTTCGCCACCACCCAAAGCAATTTTTTGGACTTTTTCTCTGAGGTCATCGACTAGGCTTTGCATCGCAGCTTGGTTGTTTTTAAACTCGTCGCTGCGAATATTAATTTTGCTCTGTAATTGATTCATGCCAACATCCTTGTCTATTCTTGTGATTTATTTTTAGGCAGTTTCGTTAAACAATTCACGGCCAATCAACATACGGCGAATTTCTGAAGTACCCGCACCAATTTCATAGAGTTTGGCATCACGCCATAAACGTCCTGCAGAGAACTCATTGATATAGCCATTACCGCCCAAGGTTTGAATGGTTTCACCTGCCATCCATGTGGCTTTTTCGGCAGCGTATAAAATGGCACTGGCTGCATCTTTACGTAAACTACGGCTGTGTTCAGCTTTGTCACATTCTGCGCCAACGGCATAGACCAGTGCTTTACATGCCAACCAAGTCGAATACATATCGGCAATTTTGCCTTGCATAAGCTGGAATTCACCCAATGCCTGACCAAACTGTTTACGCTCATGAATATAAGGAATCACGGTATCCATGCAGGCATCCATAATGCCTAGCGGCCCTGCACTTAAAACTGCACGTTCATAGTCCAGTCCACTCATTAGTACTTTTGTACCATTGCCCACACCGCCCAAGACGTTTTCTTTTGGTACTTCAACATTGTCAAAGAACAATGGATAGGTATTTGAGCCGCGCATCCCGAGTTTGTCTAAATGGCTGCCGTGGCTAAAACCTGACATGGTTTTTTCAATTAAGAAAGCAGTCATACCTTTGGCGCCTGCCTGTAAGTCAGTTTTGGCATACACCACCAAAACATCGGCATCACCGCCATTGGTAATCCACATTTTTGAGCCGTTGAGCAAGTAATGATCGCCTTTATCTTCAGCTTTCAGTTTCATGCTAACCACGTCTGAGCCTGCATTTGGTTCAGACATTGCCAAAGCGCCGACGTAATCGCCTGAAATCAGTTTTGGTAAATAGCGTTGCTTCTGTTCTTCTGTCCCATTTCGCTTAATTTGGTTCACACATAGGTTAGAATGAGCACCGTAAGACAAACCAATGGATGCTGATGCACGAGAAATTTCTTGCATGGCAATGATGTGAGCTAAATAGCCTAAGTTAGTGCCGCCGTATTCTTCACTCACGGTTAAGCCAAGTAAGCCCATATCGCCAAATTTTTTCCAAAGCTGGGCAGGGAATTCGTTATCACGATCAACCTGTTGAGCAATGGGTGCAATTTCCTTTGCACAAAAAGCAGCGATTGAATCGCGCAGGGCGATTAAGGTTTCATCTAAGCCGAAGTCTAAGCTTTGTAAAATCATGTGTTCATCCATCCTGTGGTTATATTTGTTGTTCCTAAAACAAGCATTGTTGTTGTGCTTAGGTTCTAACATACATCGAAAATTTAAAAAAGTGAACTAAAATTCACAAAATGATTTACAATTCATTTTATCTGGTTGAGAATAAGATATGAGTTATAAAAGATCATCATTGATGCAGGAACGTATGGAACAAAATCGCATGGCGATTTTAGATTCTGCTCGTGAACTTATTGCTCATGGGGGCTTTAAAGAAGCGTCTATCCAAGCCATTGCAGAACGCGCAGGCGTATCTACAGGTTTGGTGTATCGCTACTTTGAAAATAAAAGTCAGATTTTGATTGAAGTTTTATCGGATGCGATTCGTCGTGAGGTCGAAATTTTGGACCACATTGCGAAGTCAGATTTAAGTGCAAAACAAAAATTGCAAAAATCTGTCACCACTTTTGTGAAGCGTGCGATGAACAGCCCTCAATTGGCGTATTCGTTAATGTTCGAGCCTGTAGACCCAGAAATGGAACATGAGCGTTTTCGCAGTAAACAACTGATCAAACAGAGCATCAAGGAAATTTTGGCTGAAGGAAAAGTCAATGGTGAGTTTGATTTTGAAGATTTGAACACTGCTGCTTTAGGTGTGGTTGGCTCCATGACCTTTGTAGTGATTGAACCTTTAAACCCGTCTCGCAATGTGATGTTTGATCAAAATTATAAAGATTACTTTGTCAAACAAATTGCCGACTTTTGTGTAAATGCAGTGCGAAAACAGCAGGGAGGGTAGTAAAAACAACGCACAAAACAGGCAAAAAGTAATCGTCGTCATAATGGAAAACAGAATTACAAAGAATCAAGGAGATCGATTCAATGACACAAGTACGGTTAAGTTATGCCTATGGCACCAGTAATCAGCCTTTGTTAGGCATGACCATTGGTGAAAAGTTTGATCAGGCTTGCCAGCAATATGCAGATCAGGATGCTTTGGTAAGCGTGCATCAAAATGTGCGTCTGACCTATAAGCAACTACAGCAACAGGTCAATGCCTTTGCCTGTAGTTTGTTAAAACTCGGTTTTAAAAAAGGTGACCGCCTTGCCATTTGGTCTCCGAATTGTGTGGAATGGACGATCACTCAATTCGCAGCCTTTAAGGCAGGGGTGATTTTGGTGAATTTAAACCCAGCCTATAAAAGCAATGAACTGGAATTTGTGCTCAACAAAGTGTCCTGTAAAGGTTTGGTGATTGCATCGCAATTTAAAAGCACCAACTATCAGGACATCTTAACGAAAATTGCCCCAGAGCTGTGTCAGGCAGACAATAAAGTCCTCAACGCCAAGTGTTTACCGCATTTAAAGCATGTGATTAAAATTGATGATCAAGCACATACAGGAATGCATCGTTTTCAGGATTTATTGACTGCTCCAACCACCCACATGCTGAAAAAACTACAACACATTGCCAGTGAGTTGCAGTTCGATGAAACCATTAACATTCAATTTACCTCAGGCACGACGGGCAATCCGAAAGGCACTATGCTGACCCACAACAACATTTTAAATAATGGTTACTTTGTAGGAGAAGCAATTCATTTAAGTCCACAAGACCGTGTTTGTATTTCCGTACCGCTGTTTCACTGCTTTGGTATGGTGATGGGCAATTTAGCGTGTATCACACATGGTTCAACCATGGTCTATCCATCGGCAGTGTTTAACCCGCTCGATACCTTAAAAGCCATTCAGCAAGAAAAATGTACAGCTGCTTACGGCGTACCGACCATGTTTATTGCCATTTTAGAGCATGAACAGTTTGATGAATTTAATTTATCTAGCTTGCGCACAGGCATTATGGCAGGCAGTCCGTGTCCGCAGGAAATTATGCAACGCGTCATCGACCGTATGCACATGGCGCAAATCACCATTTGTTATGGCATGACCGAAACAGCACCTGTGAGCGCACAAAGTTCGACTGAAGATTCTGTGGAGCGTCGTGTCAGTACGGTGGGGCGTGTACATCCACATCTGGAAGTAAAAATTGTCGATGAAGAAGGCAAAGTCGTGCCGCGCGGACAGTTAGGAGAATTGTGTGTGCGTGGTTATTCAGTCATGCTGGGTTACTGGGATGAACATGACAAAACCCAAGAAGTCATTGATGTTGCACGTTGGATGCACACAGGCGACATTGCAGAAATGGATGATGAAGGCTTTGTAAAAATCAAAGGTCGCATTAAAGATGTGGTGATTCGTGGCGGTGAAAACCTGTTCCCGAAAGAAATTGAAGATTTCTTATATACTCACGATGCGGTCTGCGATGTGCAAGTAATTGGCGTGCCAGATCATCGTTATGGTGAAGAACTATGTGCCTGTATTATTTTGCATGAACACCATGAATGTACCGAAGAGGCAATTCGCCAATACTGTGCAGAACACATTTCACACAATAAAGTCCCACGTTATGTGCGCTTCTTTAGTGAATTTCCAATGACCGCTTCAGGCAAGGCACAGAAATTTAAATTACGTGAATTTATGCGTGAAGAATTAAATTTAAAGGAAATTGCTTAAGGCATTATTTCAGCTATTTATTGCTGCAAGATCGACCTTTTAATTTTGTCAGCACACACCCTTTATTTCTCACGCAGAGATAAAGGGATACTCTAATAATTACACTAAAAATATATCGCATACTCAGCTTAGTAAAAGATGACACCTAGTATAAGTGTGATGCGTGATAATCAAGGATGAAAATAATGACCTTACGCAATGATTGGACTCGAGAAGAAATTCAGCAGTTATATGAACAGCCTTTTTTGGATTTAGTCTTTGAAGCACAGCGCGTGCATCGCCAACATTTTGCTGCCAATACCGTACAAGTCAGTACCTTATTGTCTATTAAAACAGGCAAATGCCCTGAAGACTGTAAATATTGCTCGCAGTCTGCGCATTATGATTCACAGCTTGAAGCTGAAAAACGTATTGCAGTGGATAAAGTCATTCAGGAAGCCAAAGAAGCTTTAGCCTCAGGTTCTTCACGTTTTTGTATGGGCGCTGCTTGGCGTAATCCGCATGAACGTGATATGCCGTATGTTTTAGAAATGGTGCGTGAAGTCAAAGCTCTAGGCTTAGAAACTTGCATGACTTTAGGGATGTTGAATCAATCTCAGGCAGAACGCTTAAAAGATGCAGGTTTGGATTATTACAACCACAACCTAGACACATCGCGTGAATATTATCCGAATGTCATTAGTACTCGTAGCTTTGATGACCGCTTAAATACTTTGGATATTGTGCGTCAAACAGGTATGAAAGTGTGTAGTGGCGGTATTGTCGGTTTAGGTGAAGACACCCAAGACCGTATTGGTTTATTACATGAATTAGCGACTTTACCGTTACATCCTGAATCTGTGCCGATCAATATGTTAGTTCCGATTGAAGGTACACCATTGGCTGAAGTAGAAAAACTGGATGTGATTGAGTGGATTCGTACCACTGCAGTTGCACGTATTATCATGCCAAACAGCTATATTCGTTTATCTGCAGGGCGTGAATCATTATCTGATTCAGATCAGGCGTTGGCATTTATGGCAGGTGCGAACTCGTTATTCTCAGGTGAAAAGCTTTTGACCACACCAAACGCAGGCGAAGGCAAAGACAAACAATTGTTCCAAAAATTAGGCTTAGTGCCTGAACGTGCCAAGCCAACCGTTTCGGAATTGTCGGTAGATGCAATGGCTGTGGCTTAAGCAGATCTTGAAAAAGACTCAGATATTTAATGTCAGTAAATTAAAGAAGAATCATGTGATATGGCAAAAGATTTTCACAGTGCAACTGTGGTTGAAGGCTATGACAGTCATATTCGGAAACTCATTCCCGGATATGAATTGGTACATCAACACATCAATGCAATTTTAAGTAGTCATTTGCCCGAAACAGCACAAGTTTTAGTGGTGGGGTGTGGCACAGGCTATGAGTTGCAGTATTTACTGCAGCAACATCCACAGTGGCAATTTACGGCCATCGACCCATCTTTAAGCATGTTACAGCAGGCAGAAAAAAACATTCAGTCTGTGGCAGGGCATGAGCGAGTACGTTTTATACAGGCAGATACCCACCAATTTGCCCAACAAGCGCAGGTTGAAAATTTGCAGTTTGATGCGGCATTGGCGATTTTGGTGGCGCATTTTGTGCCAGTCGCAGAAAAAACATTATTTTTTCAAGATATTTACCAAACATTAAAACCTACAGCGATTTTATTAAGCTATGATCTGATGCAGCAGACTGAAAATATAGAACTGCGCTGGATGCAGAATTTGGCTTTGGATTGTGGTTTAACTACGACTCAAGCGGAAAAAATGCTTGCACGACTGGCCGATGATTTTCATTTAATTATGGCAGATGCGCAGGCAGCATTGCTTACTCAAGTGGGTTTTCGTCAGTGTAAAACATATTGTCAACTTATGAATTATTATGGTTTTTTTGCAGAGAAATAGTTGATAAATAACATTATTTAGTCAGTAATCTTTGTAGTAAAAGTATCCGCACAAGAAAAGTTAGATCAGGGAAAGAGAAAAAATGTCAGCATATTACACTTTACTCAAACGTGAACAACATGCCGATGGTGGCTGTACTGCGCACTATCGTTGCAACATTCATGCACAAGGCGCGTGGAATCCGCATGAACAACACATGGCACCTGCAACGGGTATTTTGTGTGCAGAACTTGAGCAATTTATGCCGCGTGATGATATGCGAATTGGTCGGGTCGGTTTAGATATTTTTGGCTTAATTGCCTTTGGTGAATTTAGTATCACCACCCGTATGATTCGACCGGGTAAAACCATTGAGCTGATTGAAGCGGAAATGTGTGCTGAAGGAAAAACCTGTATTGTGGCGCGTGCATGGAAAATGAAAACCTCAGATACACGCGCAATTGCAGGATTGGAAGATTTACCGATAGAAAACCCCGAATATTTGCCCGATTGGGATGGCATGCGTTGTTGGCCGGGCGGCTATATTCAAAGCATTGAAACCCGTGCGCATTTAGATCGTCGTGCAGGTAAGGGCATCGTTTGGTTAAGAAACCAATTGGATATGGTTGAAAATCAAAGCACATCTAGTTTTGTGCGTTTATTGGGGATGGTGGATACCGCCAATGGCGTAGTGCCACGTTTAGACCCGAATGCGGGTTGGGGTTTTCCAAATTTAGATTTGCAAATGCATTTACACCGTTTACCGCAAGGCGAATGGCTAGGCTTGGAAGTAACACAACAATATGGTGAAGATGGTATTGGCTTAACGAGTGCAGTTTTGCATGATACTCAAGGGCCATTTGGACGTAGTGAGCAGATTTTAACTTTGCGTCAATTCTAAATCTATTCGATATCAAACAAAAAACATCAGGACGAATTGCTTCGTCCTTTTTTTATTGGCATGCTGTGTGCAGATTATTTCATCTTATTTTATCTGAAAATATTATGCGAATTAGTTTGATTGGTGCAGGGCGCGTTGCACATCATTTGGCTCATGTTTTAAACGCACAGCATCAAATTGTGCAAATTTATAGCCGTAGTCTGGACAAGGCGCAGCATTTGGCTGCGCAGGTTGGCGCAGAAGCGATTGCTGAAGTAGAAAAACTTCATTCAGATCTAGATTTAGTGATTATTGCAGTGAGTGATCAGGGCATTGCACAGGTGATTCAGGAAGTTCATCGTGATTTAAATCATGTGTTGATTGTGCATACCTCAGGCAGTACTAAATTAGATGTATTGCAACAGCATCATGTACGTTCAGGGGTATTTTATCCCTTGCAAACCTTTAGTTTAGAGCGTGAAATTGATTGGTCAGAAACGCCTTTATTTATAGAAGCTGCATTTGCTGAAGATCAGCAGCTTTTAATGACTTTGGCAAATAGCCTAAGCAAAAGGGTTTATGCCTATACTTCAGCACAGCGTTTGAGTTTGCATTTGGCTGCGGTATTTGCCTGTAATTTTAGTAATTATTGTTATGACATGGCCAAGCAAGTGGTCGATGCTCAGAAAGTAGATTTCAGTCTGCTGTATCCTCTTATTTTGGAAACTGCGCATAAAGCGACCCAGAATGATCCGCGTCAAATGCAAACAGGGCCTGCTATGCGGGGTGATCACAATATTTTAAAAATGCATCAGGACTTATTGGTAGCAGGGCAGCAACATGCACTTGCCGAAGTTTATGCGCTAATGAGCCAACAGATTTTAACGCGGCATCAATCTTAGTCATTTGATACGATAACACGAGTTCAAATAAAAAATGCTTCCTTGTGGAAGCATTTTTTCTAGCAGAAATTAGTTAATTTTCTTGAAGATAAAATCATTAATCTTATGACCTGCTTCAATTCCGCGGCGTTCAAACTTGGTTTGTGGACGCCATTCAGGGCGAGGGTAGCTATTGCCTTTACCCGCCAAGTTTTCTAAACGTGGACGGTTGTCCAATACATCCAGCATCCATTCTGCATACGGTTCCCAGTCGGTTGCTGCATGGAACGTACCACCTAACACTAATTTTTGCTCTACCAATTCCATGCGTTCATGAGCAACAAAACGGCGTTTGAAGTGACGTTTTTTCTGCCATGGGTCTGGGAAATATAACTGCACCGTATCAATGCTATTGTCTGGCATTTCACGCAGTACTTGAATCGCATCGGCATCTAAGACACGTAAGTTGCTTAAACCTGCTGTACCTGCTTCATAAACGCACTGTGCAATGCCTGGAATATGGACTTCAATCCCGACAAAGTTACGTTCAGGGTTAGCCTGCGCCATCAGTACCAAAGAACGCCCCATCCCAAAACCAATTTCTACTGTAAGCGGGCGTCCAGGGTGTTCAAAATGCTGACGTAAATCGCCAACAGGATATTCCAAAATTAAGTCGCCGTATTGTTCCAAGGCGCTACGTTGTGACGTATTCAATGGTGAAGAACGGCGCATGAACGTTACAATTTCACGATGCTCGTTGAGGTTGTCCAGCTCGACAACGTGCTGGTCTAATTGATCGTTCGACATAATTTTGGCAAATCTAATGAATTCGAATGCGGTATTTTAAGTCCTGAGCCATTGAAGTCAAATTTTTTCGCTGTTTTTCGTAGCATCGCGCAAGATTGCGATACATCTGCATCTTTTGAGTATAAAAAATGCAGAATCATCAAGATTCAGCATTTAACATCATCAACGGTATTTTAATACAGTAATTACGAATGGGCACTGTATTGATCAATTAAGGTATGACTGGCTTCATTCAATCCAATAATATGCACTTTAATCTGTTGCGCTTTAAATTTGTTCACTACGCTATTCAGCATATTTACAGAGGTAATATCCCAAATATGCGCATGCGTTAAGTCGATGGTGACATTGCTAATGTCTTCTGAAAAATCAAAAAACTGATAAAACTTTTCCGAGCTGCTAAAGAAAATTTGTCCTGAAATTACATATTGGCGGGTATATTCGCCCAATAAAAACGAACTGACTTTAACTTCACTTTCCAGTTTATTAACCAAAAATAGAGCAGAAAGCAGTACGCCAACAAAGACACCCAAAGCAAGGTTGTGGGTAACTAACACCACAATCACCACAGCTAACATAACAATATTGCTTTGTTTGGGATGCTTTTTAAAGTTACGGATGGAATCCCAGTTAAAAGTCGTGAATGACACCATAATCATAATTGCGACCAATGCTGCCATAGGAATATATGCCAACCAATCTTTGAGAAATACCACCAAGCACAGTAAAAACACGCCTGCCGTAAGTGTAGAGAGACGTGTACGTGCCCCAGAACTGACGTTGATAATGGATTGCCCAATCATGGCACAGCCTGCCATACCACCCATAAAGCCACTAACAATATTGGCATAACCCTGACCACGACATTCCTGATGCCGATCTGCTTCAGTGCCTGTGGCTTCATTGACAATCGTAGTAGTCATCATAGTTTCGAGTAAACCGACTGTGGCTAAGGTCATGGCATAAGGAAAAATAATCGATAAAGTTTCAAAATTTAGCGGGATGTCAGGTACTAGAAAAATAGGCAGTGTATCGGGAAATTGTCCCAAATCGCTTACGGTACGCATATCTGCACCAAGTAATAAGGCAACCATACTCAGCATAATAATGCAGACCAAAGGCGAGGGAATGCTTTTACCAATTTTAGGAATGTATGGAAACAGATAGACCACCGCCAAACCTAATCCTACAAATAAATAGCCTAAGCTATCCATTTGCGATAATTCAGGCAGTTGCGCCACAAAAATTAAAATCGCCAAAGCATTTACAAAGCCATAAACCACCGATTGCGAAACAAAACGCATCAGTTTGGCAACTTTAAAATAACCTGCCACAACCTGAATCAGCCCTGTGAGTACTGTTGCAGCCAATAAATATTGCAAACCATGTTCTTTGACGAGGGTAATCATCAGTAATGCCATAGCGCCTGTCGCGGCAGAAATCATGGCAGTACGCCCACCAAAAAAAGCAATCGTGACCGCAATACAGAACGATGCATATAAGCCGACTTGCGGATCGACGCCTGCTATAGCCGAAAAGGCAATTGATTCAGGAATTAATGCCAAACCTACCACTAAACCTGCCAAAACATCGGTGCGGATATTGGAAAACCATTCTTCTTTTTTCAGGCTAATCACAATCTCAATTTCATGAAACTTTAAAGGGCTGTATGTTAAAACATCTAGAGATAAAAAAGCAGGCAAAACAGACTTGAAAAAGCCTGTCTTTTGCAGGATAGTCAAAGCGTAAGGGCTTTTTAAGACATTTTCGCTTTTTTGCAATTTATAGGTTCAATCACTTGCAAGTTTGTGACAAGCGATTTACAACAGAGATAGTTATATAACAAGGATCAAATATGAAGCTTTATTATTCACCTGGCGCATGCTCTTTGGCAGCACATATTATTTTAAATGAAGTGAATGTCGATTTTGATATTGAGCGTGTAGATTTAAAAACCCATAAAACAGAAAAGGGTGCCGATTATTATGAAATTAACCCTAAAGGTTATGTACCTGCTTTAGAAATTAACCCAGGTTTAATTTTGACGGAAAACGTAGCGCTATTGCCATTTTTAGCGCAGCAAGACCCTAAACAGGATTTAATTCCGCCATCTGGTTTAGGTCGTGCTAAAGTTTTGGAATGGTTGGGTTATTTAAACTCTGAATTACATGACGCTTACGCAGTATTTTTTGGCGCGCCTTTAGATGCAGAAGCCAAAGAAAAAGCCTATGCAGAAATTGATCGTTTGTTGACTTATATTGATCAAGCGATTGCATCATCAGACCATGAATATTTGGTGGATGATAACTTTGGTCCAGCCGATGCGTATTTGTTTGTTATCACTAATTGGTCAAACTATATTGAGCATGATTTAACTCCGTATAGCCATGTGGTTGAAATCCGTAATAAAGTTGCTGCGCGTCAGTCGGTACAAATTGCTATGCGTGATGAAGGCTTGATTCCTTAATCGGCTTTTATTTGCCCAAATCGCATAATAAAAAAAGACGTTGAGTTAACACTTAACGTCTTTTTATTTGAGTTGTCGGACTTGGAACAGACTCTAATGATTATTTAAAGAAATAACCCGTTTCAGGTGAGCTGGCATTCGCCATACGCTTACGTGGCATACGTCCTGCCAAATAAGCTTCACGTCCTGCTTCTACTGCTTTACGCATCGCAGATGCCATTAGCACTGGGTTTTGTGCTGCTGCAATGGCAGTATTCATCAGCACACCATCGCAACCCAATTCCATTGCAATCGCAGCATCACTGGCGGTACCTACACCTGCATCTACCAATACAGGCACTTTGGCATTTTCTTTAATAATTGAAATGGTATGCGGGTTAAGAATACCTAAGCCTGAACCAATTAAACTACCTAATGGCATAATTGCCACGCAGCCCATACTTTCCAATTCTTGCGCCACAATCGGGTCATCGGAAGTGTAGACCATGATCTCAAAACCATCGTCAATTAGCGTGCGTGCAGCTTTTAAAGTTTCGGTGATATTTGGGTAAAGGGTTTTTTCATCGCCCAAAACTTCCAGTTTGACAAGGTTGTGACCATCTAGCAATTCACGCGCCAGCATGCAGGTGCGCACGGCACTGTTGGCATCAAAACATCCTGCTGTATTTGGCAAAATGGTGTATTTTTCTGGTGGAATTACGGAAAGTAAGTTTGGCTGATCTGGATGTTGCCCAATGTTTACACGACGAATGGCAACCGTGACAATTTCTGCGCCACTGGCTTGAATCGCCAAATCTGTTTCGGTTAAATCTTTATATTTGCCCGTACCCACCAATAAACGTGAATTAAAGGTACGTGAACCAATTTTAAAGGTATCTTGCATGGGTGCTCCGAGTTTAGCCGCCACCAACGGCATGAATAATTTCAATGCGGTCTTGATCGCAAATAGGGGTTTCGGCAAGTTTACTTTTGGCAATAATTTTTTCGTTTTGCTCCACAGCAAAACGTTTGCCTTCTAAATCTAATGCCTGAATCAGTTGTAACAGGGTCGTGTGAGAGGTCTGTTGTGTTTCGCCATTCAGATAAATTTGCATGACCGTGAATCCATCTTCAAAATTACAAAATACAATTGAGCTTTATTTAGCATATTTCATGGCTTGCCATGCTAAGGTCAGCCAGCCCGCAATCATGAGCACACCACCAATTGGGGTAATCATGCCCAAGCCGCGTACAATGTCCAATGCCATGATATAAAGTGAACCGCAGAAAAATAAAATACCCAGTTGGATTAGAATAAAACTGGCTTTAATGGGAAGTTGTGGAATCACTTTAGCTAAGATGCCTAATGCCAAAAGTCCAAGAGCATGATAGAAAAAATAATCTGTTGCAGTTTGCCACCAATCCAATTGAACCTCAGTTGCACGGGCTTTTAAACCATGTGCACCAAATGCACCAAGTAATACCGCAACCGCTAAATTCAAGGCAGAAATTGCAATCCACATACGCAAATTGACCTATTTAATTTTGCGCTTAACCTTAGCACATTTTTAAGCTTGGGAAAATCTGAGATTTGCTTGCCTGTATGTAGCTGTACCAATTAAAGACAA
>NZ_JAYJLK010000017.1:0-48125 GCF_051948795.1 Acinetobacter sp. Lyrl_1 | reverse complement strand
ATGTGGAAAAGAAAATAAAGTTAGAAAAATAAAATTATAAAAAGAAAGGAAACATAAAAGTGAAGGCAAAATAAAACCATCTGAGGATGGTTTTATTAGGGCTTAGAGAGAAGATTGATTTAAGCAAATAATTGTGTAACAGAACACCATAGAATTGCTAAAATCGCAATCGCAACGATAGGTTCTAACACTTTAGACCAAGTGGGTACAATTGCTTCTACAGGCTCAATATTTTGATGATCATCGTGGGTATGTTGTTGAACCATTTGATTAAACTCCTTAATTGATGCCTCTAATGATAGCTCTTCTTGAGGAATTGGTTTAGAACCTTTTAACTCTATTAGATCATTTGTTGACCAAACCCAATCATCTGCTTGACCAGATAAATGTTCAATTTGACCTAGCAATAATTCACCTAGACCTTTATTGCCAAAATTACCGGTTTGATCCAATTGCTTGAGCTCTGTGAGTTGTAAGGCTAAGACTTCACTAATATTCTGTTCAAGCTCAGTTTTGGAGAGAGGTGACTGATTGTGTGGAGATGTGGTGAGTCGACGTGCAATTTCCTGAATATATAATTCATCTTGATGATCAATTTCTTGATAAAGTTTTTGGTTGTCTTCTCGCCACAGACTGACCAGTTTGCCTAAGCTCAGCGCATTGATTTCTTGAATATATTGGTCGCGATCAACAGCATTATATTGTTTCAAAAGCGAGGGCTTTTGAAGTTTAATCTGCGCTGCAAAATATTGTACTAAATCAAAAGCCATTCACTACTCCATTGTTTTAATCTAATAATCTAAGGCTTGGTTTTTTCTTAGTTTGTTCGGTTTTTTCTTCAGTCTTTGATTCTAAAGCATCTTGATCATTTTGGATATGTGCATACTCACTTGGATCAAAGAATAAGCCTTGTCCATTCTCTCTTGCATAGATACCTACGACGGCATTCATAGGTACATATAAGTCGCTTGATACGCCACCAAAGCGTGCAGAGAAGGTGATTGCATCATTGCTCATGTGTAAGGCATGCACTGCATGTGGAACGATATTTAGGACAATCTGACCATCCTGAATAAATTGTTCAGGAACAAGCGTATTCGGCTGTGTAGCATCGACCAATAAATGTGGTGTGAGTTGGTTATCACAAATCCATTCATAAATTGCGCGGGCTAAATAAGGACGGGTTGGACTTAAATTGATTTCAGATTCAGACATAATATGCTCTTTAAGTATGAATTAAAAATTCTTGATAGCGATTTTTTTCTTGCAAAGTCATTGCTTGAGTGAAGGCAGGGCGTGAAAAAATCCGCTGACAATACAGGAAAATTGGACGACAGTGTTGTTGAGGTAATTCTATGCCCATGGCTTTTAGCCGTATAAATAAGGATGCCAGCATGCAATCTAAAATACTGAAATTTTCTGACATGAAATAAGGATAATGCTGAAATAATGGTGTCAGTGAAATGAGTGTATCACGTAATTTTTTTTGTGCAGCGCGCTGTGTTGTGTAATCTAAGCTATCAGGATGACGTAGCATCTGATCGGCAAGTTTGAACCAGTCTTGTTCAAAGCGCCAAATATATTGACGTTGTTCTGCACGTGGCATAGGTGCATCGGCATAAAGTTTATTTTGTCGATAACGATCATCCAGATATTCGGAAATAATCGCAGTATTAAAGAGTTTTAAATCGTTTTCTAGCAGCATTGGAAGTTGATTATACGGATTCAGGCTTGCGAGGTCTTCATCTTCATAATCGACCAAAATCAGTTGATATTTGATTTGTTTTTCGGCCAGAACGTAACGAATCCAATGTGAGCGAAAGTCGTCCGCATGACTGTAGAGGGTAATGCCTTGTAAGGGTGCGTTCTCGACTGACATAATCCGAAATAAAACCAAATGAATAGAATAGGATACTAAACTTAGCCACTAAAATCACCCAGCAAAGCTGATAAAAGTGTATGAGATATTTGTTGATTGGTTTTCAATTTTTGGACTGTATTGAATTTTGATTTTTGGTGTATGTGAATCCGAATTGTTTATCTGACTTAAAATGCTCAGCTCGTTGATTTGCATAAAAAAAAGCCTTGGAAAATCCAAGGCTTTTTTTGTGTCCGATTCGGTAAACGAATTAACGTTTAGAGAATTGTGGACGTTTACGAGCTTTACGTAAACCAAGTTTCTTACGTTCAACTTCACGAGCATCACGAGTAACGAAACCAGCTTGACGAAGAGCAGGTTTTAAAGTGTCGTCAGATGCGATCAATGCACGAGTAATACCGTGACGGATTGCACCAGCTTGACCACCAATACCACCACCAGCAACAGTGATGTAAAGGTCATATTTTTCAGTAGCTTCAAGAAGCTCTAATGGTTGACGTACGATCATACGAGCAGTTTCACGACCGAAATATTGCTCAAGAGTACGGTTGTTAATTACGAGTTTACCTGTACCAGCTGATAAGAAAACACGTGCAGTTGCGGTCTTACGGCGACCTGTACCATAGTTAGTAGCCATGTGCTGTATCCCTTAGATGTCCAAAACTTGTGGCTGTTGAGCTGTGTGAGGATGCTCAGCACCAGCGTACACTTTCATTTTCTTGATCATAGCATAACCAAGAGGACCTTTTGGCAACATGCCTTTTACAGCGCGTTGGAAGATTTCTTCTGGTTTGTGAGCAACTAATTTCTCGAAATTAGTTTCACGGATACCACCAGGGAAACCAGTGTGGCGATAGTATTTCTTGTCAAGTGATTTGTTACCAGTCACTTGAACTTGCTCAGCATTGATGACAACGATGTAGTCGCCAGTGTCAACGTGAGGAGTATAAGAAGTTTTGTGCTTACCGCGTAAACGACGAGCGATTTCTGTCGCAAGGCGACCTAGAGTTTTGCCAGAAGCATCAACAACGTACCAGTCGTGTTGAACTTCAGCTGGCTTAGCGCTGAGAGTTTTCATTAAACCACTACCTATTATAGTTGGTTTGGACTATGGAAGCTGTCCAAACAAAAAGGAGTCCGAATTCTACCTGAGAATGGGTAGAACTACAATGGAAAAGTCACATTTTAAACGCTATATTTTATCAAGTTTGGTTATAAAAGCAAAATCACCTCTAGCGACCATTTCACGACAGTAAAAATCAGGTATTGATCTTCTTTATCTAGTGCTGTTTTAGCTTTTTCTGTATGGTCGCAGCAAATAATAATGATGAGGACGGATCACTATGTCTGATGATTTAGAACGCATCGCTACAACGACAAAAGCATTAACGACAGAAGCATTAAAGCCGCAACCAAATAAACTGCTAAAATTTATAGCAGGTTTTTTCATCACATTGATTGGTCTGTATGAACTGGCATTTTTGTTGGTAGGTGCAGCTTATGGTACTGATGTATTTGATTTTATCTTAATCTATTCTGTATTTATGCACATGACCTTGCTCCCTTTTATGCTATATGGCATTGGAGGCTTCATCATCTTGAGTCTATCTGATCAAAACTATCGAGCAGTTATTCAGCAAGCGCCCAAAATACTATTTATAGGTTTGTTGTTATGCGCGGTCGTGATTGGCATTTCAGAGTGGGCGCATCAGATGGGCATCTTAGATAGCCGATTTAGATTAGATTGGAGATAAAACAATTTTGCTCAGGATGGCGCTATAATTCAGCTACACCTAGCTATAGTGGATGAAGCTGCATGCGCCCTTTATATGTCACCAGTGGTGAACCTGCAGGTATTGGACCTGATATTTGTTTAAGTCTGGCAAATCGACAAGATGAGCGTCCAATTGTTGTATTGGCAGATCATCAATTATTACAACAACGCACCGGAATTCTAAAGCAACAAGTCGAATTGATTGAATATTCAGGTCAGCAACAGCCTGCAGCGCTTGGGCAGTTATATGTTGAGCATGTGCCTTTGGCTGTAGATGTTGAGTTGGGGCATTTAAGTGCACAAAATGCAGCTTACGTTTTGGAGCAATTACGTCGCTCAGCTTCTTATGCAATGACAGGTAAGAGTGTGGGCGTGGCGACAGCACCCGTGCAAAAATCTATTATTAATGAAGCTGGTATTTCTTTTAGTGGGCACACTGAATATTATCAGGAGTTTGCAGGTGTTGCGCGTGTGGTGATGATGTTAGCCACCAAAACCTTACGCATTGCCTTGGCGACCACGCATTTACCTTTACGTGCCGTGGCAGATGCCATTACCAAAACACGTTTAGAACAAGTAATTGATATTTTGCTGCACGATCTAAAAAGCAAGTTTAAAATTGAACATCCTAAAGTATTGGTCTGTGGTTTGAACCCACATGCGGGCGAAGATGGGTATTTAGGCATGGAAGAAATTGAGGTGATTAATCCTGTGCTGCAAAATTACCGTAATCGCGGTGAAAATCTCAGTTTAAGTTTACCTGCAGATACTTTATTTACCCCAGAAAATTTAAAAGATGCCGATGCAGTTTTAGCGATGTATCACGATCAGGGTTTACCTGTGTTAAAATCTCAGGGCTTTGGTGAAGCAATCAATATTACTTTAGGCTTACCGTTTATTCGCACTTCAGTCGATCACGGCACAGCGCTCTCCCTCGCAGGTACGGGACTTGCGAAAAGTTCTAGCTTGCATGTTGCTGTCGATTTAGCGCTGGATTTAGCACGTTCATAATTTCAGCTTGGAAATCTTTATGTATCAAATTAATGCCCTAAACCCAAAAGATGAAGGGCATCAGGCTCGTAAACGCTTTGGTCAAAACTTTTTGCATGATCAACGCGTGATTGCCAAAATTGTCCGCTCAGTGAACCCACGTCCAGGCGATAATATTGTCGAGATTGGACCGGGTTTAGCGGCATTGACCTCACCTTTAATTGGTGAGTGTGATGCTTTGACTGTAGTGGAATTAGACCGTGATTTGGCCGCAGGCTTACCGGGACGTGTGCCACATCCTGAGCGTTTAACTATTGTAGAAAGTGATGCGCTGAAATATGACTTTACCGAGTTATTTCAGGAAGGGCGCCCGCTACGTGTGGTTGGAAACTTGCCGTATAACATTTCGACGCCGCTTTTGTTTCATCTCTTAGAGTTTGGTGACAAAGTTAAAGACATGCACTTTATGCTGCAAAAAGAAGTGGTAGATCGTATCACGGCTGAACCGAATACCAAAGAATATGGGCGTTTATCGGTGATGATGCAGTATTACTGTAAGCCAACGTTCTTGTTTGAAGTACCGCCTGGCGCATTTAATCCACCGCCTAAAGTGACTTCTGCAGTATTCCGTTTAGAGCCTTATGTGACTAAACCGATTATTGCCAAAGATGAAAAAGCATTGGCACGTTTGGTGGCGCATGTATTTACCCAACGTCGTAAAACATTGCGCAATAGCTTAAAAGGCATGTTGGCTGAAGATGCGTTTGAACGTGCAGGGGTAGACCCAATGGCACGTCCTGAAACTTTAAGTTTGAGTGCATTTGTCGCATTGGCAGATCAGATGGTGAATTAATGGCAGCAATTCGATACAACTATGTCATTGGTGATGTGCAGGGCTGCTTTGAAGCCTTAAAACTGTTATTAAAAGAAATACAGTTCGATCCCGATCAAGATTTTATTTGGTTTGCAGGCGATTTAGTCGCGCGGGGTGAAAACTCGGTAGGTGCTTTGCGTTTTATTAAAAAACTGGTAGATCGTGGCGTTGCAGCAACGGTGTTAGGCAATCACGATTTAACCTTGTTGGCAGGCGCACGTGGCTTAAAGAAAATCAAAGCACAAGACAACACTCGTGATGTGATTGATGCAATTGACAGTGATGATTTGATTGATTGGTTGCGTAAACAACCATTGTGTCTTTTTCCTAATGAAAACACCATTTTAACTCATGCAGGTATTCCACATATTTGGAATGCGGAACAAACCGCAGCTTTGGCAAAAGAAGTTGAGGCGGTGATTGGGCATGAGGACTTTGAGGTAGTGGATGCATTCTTAAAGGAAATGTATGGGGCAGAACCTGCAGTTTGGTCGGATGATTTAGAGGGGCATGCGCGTTTACGTTGTATTACCAACTATTTGACCCGTATGCGTTTAGCCAATGCACAGGGTGGTTTGGAATTCAGCTTTAAAGATGCCTTAGATGATCCGATGCCAGAAGGTTTTAAACCGTGGTTTGAATATCCATCTTTAGCTGCGCAAACACATCAAATCGTATTTGGTCATTGGGCAGCATTGCAGGGACAAACGGTAGCCGACAATATTCAAAATGTGGATGGCGGTTGTGTGTGGGGCAATCAGCTTGTGGCTTATCGTTTGGAAGATCAGCAATTGTTTGCAGTGGATAATCCGCTGGCAGAATGGTAATAACATTCATCTTTAAAATTTAAAAATGTGATGATGAAATGAAAATAGCCACCTATTGAGGTGGCTATTTTTTATCTTGAATTTTATTGAATTCGAATCCAAGTTTGATTGCGACCTAGTGTAGATACACCCATATAAGCACGTAAAGTTAAACGTTTACCTGTTGAGTTGAGGCGAATTTTTGCATCGTAAATACGACCTGCCAATGGATCAATTACGCGTCCTTTTTCGTAATTGTTGCTGTTTTTGACTTGTTGTAAGCCTTTTAAAATATCCATCCCTAAAATAGGTTGGTCGGTATAAGGCGCAGGGCATTTATTACAAAGTTCACGTGGGGTATAACCCGGACGCGGGGTTACTTTCACAATTTTACCCGTATAGGTTTGATTGGCTTCTTTACGAATTTCGATGACAGCTTTGGGTGAGCCTGTTTTATCATCAATTTGTTGCCAAGTTCCTGCTAAATCTTGTGCCATCGCCAAAGTGCTTAGACTGCCGAAGATGACGGCTATTCCTAAAGCCAATTTCTGAATCATTTTATTTCCCTTACTCGGTCTTTGCGGCTAGTCTAATCTGTGAATTAACGGACACAAAGTCCCGAGTATCCAGAAAAAATGACCGATGAGACACAATTACTCGCTTATTGTTGGCGAATCCACGTTTGTGTCCGACCAATGGCTGAAATTCCGACGTAACCACGTAAAGTGAGACGTTTATTATTAGATGCTAAACGACCTTTCAGGCTATACATTTTGCCTGTAAGTGGATCTAAAATACGCCCATCGGCATAGTTGTTATTTTCCACATGCTTTAAGCCACTAATAATTTCCAAACCGACCAAAGGTTTGTTGGTATAAGGTGCAGGGCAATTCACACACATAGTTTTTGGGGTATAGCCCGGTCTTGGTGTGACTTTGATAATTTTACCAGTAAAGCTGCCATTTTCAGCTTGGGTAATTTCAATCAGGGCTTTGGGTGAACCTGTTTTGTCATCAATACTTTGCCAGATACCTGTTAGGTCTGCAGCAAATGCTGAACCACTGAAGATTAAGCTTGCAAATACACCCATCAATACATTTTTCTTCATATCAGTTCCTTTGATTGTCGAAAGTTATTACAGAGGTTAATTCAAGATATAAAGCGAGTTGTGGTAAGAGTCAAGAGATTTGAGGAAATTTTTAATCTTAAACTTGCAGGGAAAATGCTGGAAAAGATGTGAAAAATGCCACGAACGTGTGGTATTTTAAGTGAAAAGTGAATTAATTAAGTTGATGGAATAACTTATAAATTAATCACTTTTAATCCAAGTTTGGCTGCGACCTAAAGCCGATACACCGACATAACCGCGCATGGTCAAACGCTTACCATTATTGCTCAATTTGGCTTTGGTGCTGTAAATATTGCCGCTTAAAGGGTCAATAATTTTCCCGCCTGTGAAATTGGAATTACCTGTATATTTTAAGCCAGTGAGTACATCCATACCTAAAATCGGTTGGTTGGTATAAGGCGCAGGGCAGTTGACACAGGTTTCTCTTGGTGTGTAACCTGGGCGTGGCGTCACTTTAACGATTTTAGCGGTATAGCTACCATTGCTTTCCTGACGAATTTCTAAAATGGCTTTAGATGAACCCGTTTTATCGTCAATGTTTTTCCAAGTTCCTGTAATATCTTGAGCCAGCGCAAAACTACCTAAGGCTGAGCAGATTAAGGCAACGGTGAGTTTCATCTTGACCATGTTCAATGTTCCTTCATTTCGCAAACTGGATATTTCATAATAAAAAGAAAGTGAAATGGTCACAATCTTTAAAAGTGATTGCTCAGTCACATTCTTTGTAAATACAGTATAAATGTTGGCAGCCAAACTGCGGTAAAGACTGCATTGACTGCCATGCCAAAGGCAGCATAACGTCCTGCAACACTGCCACGTTGCCATGCTTGAGCAGTACCAATGGCATGTGCAGCTAAGCCAAGTGCCAAACCTGAAGCACGTTCATCATTGATATGCCTTAAAATAAGTGGTGAAAAAGCAGCACCCACGACACCTGATAAAATTACAATTAATACTGCCAATTGAATCGGTGCTTCTAATAAGGTTGCGATATTAATCGCAATCGGCGTGGTCACTGCACGGGTGGCAAATGCCATAATATCGGCACTGGACATATGTAGCGCATAAGCAAGCCCCATCGGCAGCGCCACAGCACTAAGACTGGCAAAGAACAAAATACCTAAAATCGCTTTGAGGGGTAAATCGTCATAACGCATGGCTGCTAGAGGAATGGCGAGTGCAACTGTCACATAGCCCAATAATTGATTAAACAAAGGGTTGGTTTGTGCGACGTAAGTTTCGTATGGAATCCCGAAAAAATACAACAGTAGCAACACAAAACACATGCCAAAGACAATCACAGGGATTTGCGGGACTTTTTGGTTGCAAGGTTTTGCCAGTAAATATGCAACGAGAGTGATTAAAAAACCATATAGAATTGACAGCATTTTAATCTCCTAAAGCCAGCGTTTTGCCATTTTGGCATACAGCCAAAGCGGGATCAGCGTACTGATAAACAACACAATTAAGAAGATTGGAATTTGTTTGCCCATGTGCGTGAGCATAATTAATGAACCCGCGCTGATGGGTAAAAAGGCAAAGGCACTTTCTTTCATGATTTTGTTGTTGGTATCGACCAGACGAGCAGGAATTTTACTGAGTTTGCGCCATGTAAATAATACCGCCAGTAGGCTGAGCAAACCGACTAAATTGCCTAATTCTGGGTGATTAAATTGGGTCATGATCCATACAGAGGCTTCACGAAACACAATAATCAAAAGGAGTGTGCCGATCCATGCTGGCCAATCGATATGTTTTATCCTGCTCATTTTTGATCTTTCATTAAAATTTTACTTATCACGTTTTAACCGATCTGATCGTCAATTTCAAATGCTTCAAGCGGACGTTTAAATTGTTCTGCCTGTGCACCTAAAATTTCGTCTATCGGTAAATGTGCCTGTTTAATCAGTTGTTCCAGTTTATGTGGTGCCATGCTGACTTGTAGATGTAATTGACCTTCATCATCGTACTGTTCTGCCTGAATGACATTGAGCGCATACAGTTGATTGCGCAGTTTGCCATAAGCAGGTTGTAATTTAAGATCAAACTTTTGAATTTGCCCCATCAAACATTCATGTACGGCTTGTTTTAACAAGTCTAAACCTTGCCCTGAATGTGCCGATACATAGACACGGTCAGGTTGATGCGGTTTTTCATAGATAATTTTGGCTGTTTCGCCTGAGACATCAATTTTATTGTAAACCCGCAAAATAGGTACATCTGCGCCAATTTCTTTTAGCACACCTTCGACTGCTTCAATTTGTTCCAACACATCGGGGCTGCTTGAATCAATCACATGCAGCAATAAACTGGCTTCTAAGGTTTCTTCCAAAGTTGCTTTAAAAGATTCCACCAAAGAGTGAGATAGGTTTCTTACAAAGCCAACGGTGTCTGCCAATACCAGACGTCCGATGCCATCCCATTCTAAACGCCGTAAAGTAGGGTCAAGCGTAGCAAACAGTTGGTCAGCAGCATAGACATCACTTTGCGCCAAAATATTAAATAAGGTCGATTTGCCTGCGTTGGTATAACCGACCAATGAAACGGTAGGAATGGCGGCTTTTTGCCGAGCCACACGACCTTGTGCACGGGTTTGACGGACTTTATCGAGTTTGGTTTTTAGTTGTCCCATGCGAATACGCAATAAGCGTCGGTCAGTTTCAAGCAAGGTTTCCCCAGGACCACGTAAGCCGATACCACCTTTTTGACTGTCTAAGTTGCTGCGACTACGCACCAAACGTGAAGATAAATGTTGTAATTGTGCCAATTCGACCTGTAATTTACCTTCGTAAGTGCGGGCGCGTTGAGCAAAAATATCTAAAATGAGTTCGGTACGGTCAACCACACGGCATTGCATCACTTTTTCTAAATTACGTGCCTGTGCAGGACTGAGTGCATGATCAAAAATGACCAAATTGGCGTCGTGTTCTTTGACCAATGCGGCAATTTCTTCGGCTTTGCCTGAGCCAATAAAGAGTTTGGCATCGGGTTTACTACGTTGAGTGTGGACGTGTTGTAAAACTTCTGCACCCGCAGATTCAGCCAAGAGCTGAAATTCTTCGGCATCTAGGTCTTCTAAAATTTGGACAGCGACACTGACCAGTACAACACGCTCGCCATCTTGAGGTGGCACAAAATTTTCCACTCAGCGCAATCTCCATGCTAAAGCTATATTCTAGTAGAAAAAATGTTTGTGCAGGGAAATAGATGATTGGATTTTTCCTGCGCCCTGATTTGATGCTATATCAACGTATGTAAACTCAATTATAAGGATGACCCCAATATAGAATTTATCTATTTAGATTTTGCCAAAAGTCGCATGTTTGCATGCAGGTTTCGGTTTTTATTATCAATGCAAGTTCAGATTGAACAGTATAGAATGAGCAAAATATAGACCTTTATACGTTGTTTTGCGTTTAACAATTAGTGATGACCCTATGAACCCAGCTGTTGAAACTCACACATCTCCAATTCATGGTTTTGCAAAGCTTGCTTTGTATAGCAAAAAAGTTCTGGCAACGGCTGGCGCGATTGGTGAAGGGTTTTATTTGGTCTATCGTCATCAATTGTATAAAGACACCAACAACCCGAACAATACGCGCTATGTGCAATATTTTTGCCGTCAATTGTGCAAAGTTTTTAATATTGAAGTGCAAATTCATGGTGAAATTCCGCATGACCCTGCGCTATGGGTCAGTAATCATATTTCGTGGTTAGATGTAGCGGTATTGGGTTCTAGTGCGCGGGTATTTTTTCTGGCCAAAGCTGAAATTGAAAAATGGCCGTTATTGGGTAAGTTAGCCAAAGGTGGGGGGACGCTATTTATTAAGCGTGGCTCTGGCGATTCAGTCAAAATTCGTGAACAAATCACGCAATTTTTAAAACAAGATATTCCTGTATTATTTTTTCCTGAAGCGACCACGTCAGATGGAAGCAAAATTAAAAAAGTGCATGGTCGTATTTTAGGGGCAGCAATTGAAGCCAAACGACCTGTGCAAATTTGTCTGATTTGTTATGTGAATCAGCAAGGTGAGTTAGATACTGTTGCGCCGTTTATTAATGACATGACCTTTGTTGATCATGTGAAAGATGTTTTGGAAATGCCGAAAGTGACAGCGCATTTAATGGCGTTACCTGCAATTGTGGTAGAAGGGCACGATATTGAATCTTTAACTGCTGTGGTACAGGAACGCATGACAGAAGGTTTGGCTGAGTTGCATCGTCAGGTATTAAAACCACAAGTGCTGACATCATAAAACATGCTTAGGCGCATCTTCATGTTAAAGATAGCCTAAGCACATCACATTTTTTTAAGAATAATGGTCATCATCCAACAGCTTCAATATTATGTTGCTACATAAAGCCTTCAATTGGCAGCCATGAGGTAATTTTCATTGCCGCACGTTGATACCATTTCATCCCTGGTTCTTTTTTCAGAATTTGAGTTTCGCCTTGTGGATTTTTCATGTGCCATTGAATGTTTTGCTGTGCATCCAAAACCAGTTTATAAGCATATTTGGACAAATTGACATCCATGGTGTGGTGAACTGCGCGAGCCAATGGCGGACTGTTTAAAATCACCCCAATTTCAGTATTTAAATATGCCGAGCGTGGGTCAAAATTAAACGAACCAATAAATACCTGTTTTTCATCCAATGCCATGAGTTTGGCATGTAAACTAGAACGGCTTAAACCTTTCATACTGACTTTGGCTTTTTTGGAAATTTCGTGCGTATGTGTGTTTAGGTTTTCCATTTCAGGTCGCGCCAAAAACTCATACAGCTGCACGTTATTTGCCAATAAATCTTCTCGATATTTGGCGTAAAAAGCATGCACCACAGGAACATCGTTGGCTTTAAAGGAGTTGGTCAGTACGCGTACCTGAACGCCATCATCCGCCAAGTCTTTTAGTTTTTCTGCCCCCGATTGTTCGGGGACAAAATACGCAGAAATAATATCGACACTACTGCTTGGCTTCTCTAAATGCGTCAGCAATTGAAAGTTGAGATGTTCTTCTTTTGAGGCGCGGTCTTTAATTTTACTCGGCGCATCTTTGACCACTTCAGCACTGACCCAATCGAACTTAATACTATGCGTCATCCACTGTTCAATCGCTTTAGAACGAGTCACCAAATCTAAATAATTTTGTACGGTGGCTTCTTGATCGTGCTGTTCTAATTGCTGTTTTAAGCTTTCATAACGCAAGGTGTAATGTTGTGGATTGACCAATTGCTTGACTGAATAAGCATAGTCATCATTCCAGTATTCATCAAAAGAGTGAATAATTTCATCCGAAGCCGAGCCGACTAACATCACATCGACATCAGAAAATTGATAATTGTCGCTGACGTTATAGTATTGATTGCTCATATTGCGCCCACCAATCAGAGAAATTTGGTTATCGGCAATAAAGCTTTTGTTGTGCATACGACGGTTAATACGCTTCAAATCCAAAATCATGTCCATGGCACGATAATGTCGAAAGCGATATGGATTATACAGTTTGATGTCGATGTTGACGTGTTGATCGAGCGCGAGATAAATGCCTTCCATTTTTTTGGCATTGTTATCATCGACCAATAAGCGGACTTTCACCCCACGATCTGCCGCACGAATAATGGCGTGTAGTGCAAGCGCGCCAATTTTATCGTTATCCCAAATATAATATTGTAAATCTAAAGATTTTTCTGCTTTATTAATCAGATAGATACGTGCTGCTAGGGCTTCGAGCGGATCATACAGGACATGATAACCCGTAAGCTGCGGATATTTTTCGCGTAGCGGCAGTACAATTTTGGCCAAACTGGTTTGATCGGTTGGGGTTTCAAACGCCATCCGGATCGGATGTTCAATCTGTTTGGGCAGCGTGCTACAGCCTGAGAGTGTCAAAACGAAGGCGCAACTCAGCCACAAGACGTTGTGCCGAATATTTTGAAATGGAGCGGATGAGCTGCGGTTTGCCAAATTAAATTCCTTTTTAGCACGAGGAGCAAATAAGTTAAAAATAGGGTTTGAGTATAATTGTCAGCTATGAAAAGATAAATATGACAATACAGATATATGACGTGTGTGGGTTAAATGCGACATCTGGGTTTAGCGCAGCATTGAATAGCAGAAGTATGAAGTAATAGAGAATAAATATGTGGGATAACGATTCAGTCGTGTTGTATTTCTATATGGGTATGGCAATTTTGGCGCTGTGGGCAGTTTCGCAAGCATGGCGCAGTCAGGCCAATACAGAAACCATTCACCCGTTTAAGGCCTTTGTGCATTTGTTGGCATTTTATTTGTCTTACCTGTTGCCGCCTTTGGTTTTTTTTAGTGTCTATGCGGGTATTCAGGGCTATTACTCCATCCACGAAGCGATTTTTGTATTTTTAGTCAGTGCTGTGTTGAGCTATGCGCGTTTTATTGAACCGCATTTGATTCAAGTCAAAACTACCAAATATCAAATTCATGCAGATCGCCGTTTATTAAAGCCTGTCAAAATTGCTTTAATTGCAGATTTACATATTGGCTTGTTTTCTGGGCATGAGCGTCAATTGAAGCAAATTGTGAAAAAACTCAATTTGCAAAACCCCGATATTGTCGTTGTAGCAGGCGACTGGACTTATGAGCCTGAAAATAAATTGGTCGAAGAATTGGCGGTATTAAAAGAAATTTGTGCGCCTGTATATTCGGTAAATGGTAATCATGATGAGCAGTATCCTGGCCCGCCCATTCAAGAGCTGTTAAAAACGGCTTTAGAACAAAATAACGTGATTGATATTGAAGGTAGAATTGTCGAGTTTGATGAGTTTCGTTTGCTCGGTATTGGCGATTTATGGGCAGGTAAAACCGACATGCGCTATATGCCCGATTTACCTCAGGATAAGCCGTGGGTGTTGTTATCACATAACCCCGATACAGTGGATATGGTGCCAAAATTGCCGACACGTCCGTTGATGTTGGCAGGACATACCCATGGTGGGCAGGTTGAACTGCCGTGGCTGACCGATTATGTGATGAAAAAAGTATCTATTTTAGGGCATAAAAAGGGGTTATATCGCCATGATCATGCCGATGTATTTGTGACTGTAGGGACAGGAATGGTCGGTGTTCCTTTTCGTTTTGGTGTGCCGCCCACGATTGATATTATTGAATTATTGTAAGCACCGTCACCATCGCCTACATGAAAAAAACCAGCCGAGGCTGGTTTTTTGATGCAATTTTTGCGCTTAAATTTGATTGTTTACATCATCATGCTTGGTTTCTCGAATCATTAAAAATGCGATTAAAGACAAGATGGATGCTGCACTTAAATAATAACCAACTGCAGCCAAGCCATAAGTGGTGGCAAGTTTGGTGGCAATCAGTGGGGCAAACGATGCGCCAAAAATACCCGCCAAGTTAAAGGTGAGTGCCGAGCCTGTATAGCGTACAGAAGTAGGAAAAATTTCAGACAACACTGTACCAATTGGTCCGTAAGTGAGTCCCATAATCGCCAAGCCAATACACAGGAAAATAAATACAATCCATGTGCTGCCTGAAGCAAGCATATCGGCAAAGAATAAGCCAAAAATTGCAGAGACGATGCACACCGCAATAGAGGTAGTTTTACGTCCAAATTTTTCGGCTAAAACGGCTGAGAGGGGAATAAATGCGGCAAAACACAATGTGGCTAGTAGTTGAAGTTTTAAGAATTCTTCACGTGAATAACCCAGTTGTTTAGTGCCCCATTGCAAGGCAAATACTGTAGTCAGATAAAACACCACAAAGGTACAAATTGCAGCGATTGTTCCGAGCACTAACATTTTAGCGTGTTTTTTAAAGACCTGAATAAATGGCACATTGACTTCTTTTTGTTTATTCAACACTTTTTGGAAGGCAGGCGTTTCATGCAGTTTTAAGCGAATCCATAAACCGACAATCACCAATAAGGCACTCGAAATAAACGGGATGCGCCAGCCCCATGTCATAAAGTCTTGCTCAGACATCAGCGCACCTAAAATAAGGAATGAACCTGTGGCAAGAATAAAACCAATCGGAGCGCCCAATTGTGGGAACATGCCATACCAAGCACGTTTACCTTCAGGGGCATTTTCTGTGGCTAACAGTACTGCTCCCGACCATTCACCGCCCAAGCCTAAACCTTGCCCTAAGCGACACAACGCCAACAGTAATGGCGCGATAATCCCAATTTGTGCATACGTCGGCAGTAAACCAATACAGACTGTAGAAATTCCCATGGTCAATAATGCCGCGACCAAAGTGGCTTTGCGTCCAATCCGATCTCCTAAATGTCCAAATAAAGCTGCGCCAATTGGACGGGCGATAAAGGCAATTGCAAAGGTGGCGAGAGATTGAATGGTTGCCGTCATTGGGTCAGTACTGGTCGGAAAGAACAGATACGGGAAAATAATGACTGCCGCAGTGGCGTAGATATAAAAGTCAAAAAACTCGATGGTGGTACCGACCAAGCTTGCAGTCAGTACTCGAAATTTAGAATTTTGAGTCGGCTGTTCAGCGGCAGCAGTAGATGAAGATGCCATACAGGACCTTATGTAAAGTGAATTTTAAATGAAAGTGCAATTTGGCACAGACCGCACTGGCAGAAAAATAGTAGATACTTCTTGTAGTTATACTTTTTTGAACAAGAAGTCGGTTACAAAACTGCATCCATGAACACCATTCAAATCTGATCGTTTTATCTGTAAGACATGAGCGATATTCAGCGTTAAATCACATACAGATAAATTGCCAGAAAGTGTGCGCCTGCACCAATTAGGACAAATACATGCCAAATTGCGTGGGTATATCTTACGCGTTTTAAGGCATAAAACAATGCACCCACGGTGTAGGCAATGCCGCCAATTAGCAAAAAGGTCAGGGCTTGGCTGCTTAAATAGGCTTGCATATCGTCCATGACCAGAACGGCTAACCAACCCATCACCAAGTAGGCAATTAAAGAAATTTTATGAAAACGGTTGATAAATACCAGTTTAAATAGGGTGCCAATCAGGGCAATAATCCACAGGGCAATTAACAAATATTGTGCTTTTTGCGTAGGAATCGCGATGGATAAAAATGGGGTATAAGTCCCTGCAATTAAATAATAAATTGCGGTGTGATCTAACTTTTTATAAAAATAACGACGGTCTGCTGCGGTTGCCATGTGATACAGCATTGAAGCAGAAAAAAGCAGTACCATGCTTATTGCATAGGCCCACAAACCTAGCCATTGTCCCGTACTTAAATACGCACCTTTAATGATTAAAAGAATACCTGCAATAAATGCCAAAGCCGCACCAACACCATGGCTCAGATAGTTAATCCGTTCTTCTTGCAGGTCATAATCAGGCACTAAAGGGGCATTTAATTTCATGGCGAATCTGCTTTAATTTCTTTAATTATACAACTGTATCGTAATTCAATTTTGCTTTTAGGGTAATAACAATTAAACTTGAATTGTAATTTTTTCAGGTTTTTATTATGTCGACTTTGGCTTCTCCCTCTGTGCAGGAACAACAATTCTTAGAGGCTTTTCAGCAAGCCATTGATACACAAAAGCTTGATCGTGTGGTGCTGAGTCAATATAAAGGCGAACTGGAACAATTAGAAAAAATCACCTTACGGGTGATTCAGCTAAATCAAGACACCGTTTTAACTTGTTTGTATCGCCATAAAACGCAGGATATCACCAAAAACTATCCTTTGGCAGAAGCACAGATACAATTGAGTCACTTATTGGCAGATTGTAAACAGGCCAATTTATTCACGACAGATCAGGAAATTCAGCTAAAAAAGAACAAAAAGAAAGCCATGCTTAGCATCAGTAAAACAGCACCGACTATAGCGAAACCGAAAGAACCACAAGGACATGACCGAGAAAAGCAGCGTTATGTCGATCAATCCAGCCCATTTTTACAACACTTGGGGATTAGCGATGCCAAAGCGCAAATTATTCCGAGCATGGCGCGGAAATGGAAACAGATTAATAAATTTATTGAAATTTTTTCGGGTGCCTTGGCGCAAATCAAAATTTCGGAAAATACCTTGCGCGTGGTGGATTTTGGTTCAGGCAAAGGCTATTTAACTTTTGCGCTCTATGACTATTTGCAAAAGCAGCAATTTATTCCCTTGGTGACTGGGGTGGAACTAAACCCGAAAATGGTTGAGTTTTGTCAGTCGGTGGCGAGTGCTTCAGACTTTCAGCAGCTAGATTTTTTTCAGGGCGATGTGCGCACCTATCAGCCAGAACATTTAGATGTAATGATTGCTTTGCATGCCTGTGATGTCGCCACCGATTTTGCAATTCATACTGGTATTCGCCTGCATGCACAAATGATTATGTGCGCGCCGTGTTGCCATAAAGAGTTGCGTCCACAATTACAAAGCCCAAGCGTGTTGCAACCGATGCTGCAATTTGGCATTCATGCAGGGCAACAGGCGGAAATGTTAACCGATACCATCCGCGCTTTATTGCTCAAAGCCTATGGTTATGACACCAAAGTTTTTGAGTTTGTCGCTTTAGAACACACCAGTAAAAACAAAATGATTTTGGCAACCAAACGTCAAAATTGGAGTGAACCTGATCAAGCAGTTTTGGCACAAATTCGTGATTTAAAAACCATGTACGGTATTCAAAAACATTCTTTGGAGTTGTTGTTGAACGATCAGTGGGATCAACAGGGCATTGGTTCTAAGTGCTAAGCAAGATGGAACAGGATATAAAGATGCAAGATTATGAAATTCAATCGGGCACTTGGACACAATTTGCTGCAGAGGCCAAATCTATTCGTGAGCAAGTCTTTATTCAGGAACAGCGAATTGCGCCTGAAGATGAGTGGGATGCACAAGATGCAGTTGCCTTGCATTTTGTGGTCTATGCAACTGGACAGGCGATTGCAACAGCACGTTTACTGGAAAATCACAGTATTGGACGGGTCGCAGTGTTGAAATCACAGCGCGGTTTAGGTGTGGGACGTGTTTTAATGCAGCATATTATTCAGGTGGCAAAGCAGCAGCAACGTCCGTGGGTCAAGTTGTCTGCGCAGGAACACGCGATTCCGTTTTATCAAAGTTTGAGTTTTCAGGTTGAGGGTGAGTCGTATTTAGATTGTGGTATTCCGCATGTAGATATGCGATTGATATTTTAAATGAATTGTCGATAGTCCTGATTTTAATCGTGCAAAATAAAAATCGCCATGATGGAATGTGATCATGGCGATTTCTTTTTATAAACTGTATGAACAGAACCGCTAGCGCATATTAATGTCCATGTGCGGGTGCTGGCTCATGGTTTTCAGGCATATTGGCATGTTCTGTTTCAGTCATACCGTGTGCATCTGCAGTTTCAGCAGCCAAAGCTTCACGTGCTTCACGATCTGCTTGTGCTTTTGCCAATGCTTCTTGTGACATAGCTGGCGCATTTTTAAAGGCGTGTTGCTGAGTATTCTGCTTTTGTTGCTGGCTAGGCATGTAGTCAGGTTCATTCGTGACCGCTAACCAGAAAATAAACATGAAAATTCCACCCAAAATACAGAAAATAAAGAGTGCTTTCCAACCCCAAGGTGATTTTTCAGGAGTAAGGCGTTCGGTCATGTGCATCTACCCAATTTGAATCTAAATCTTAAAATTATGTAACTTTATAACATAAAATGCATAAAAAACGGATTAAATTCTATTCATGCAGGGATATTCATTGTAATTTTGAGCAAATAAAAAGAGGGATGATGTATCCCTCTCAGATTGTTTTAAATTTAAAGTTTAGACTTAAATGCTTTTAGCATCTGCAGCAACACGGTCTTGCAAAATTTTAGGTGGGGTAAAACGTTCGCCATATGCTGCAGCAAGTTGCTGTGCTCGTGCCAAAGCCTGTGTTAAACCATATTGATTTAAAAACTGCAAAGCACCACCTGTCCATGCAGGGAAGCCAATGCCAAAAATTGACCCAACATTGGCATCAATGACAGATTCTAAAACACCTTCTTCCAAGCAACGTAAGCTGTCCAGTGCTTGTACAAATAAGAAACGGTCAATCATTTCTTGTTCAGCGATTTCGGTATTTTTATACCAATGACTTAATCCCGACCAAAGCTGTTTTTTACCCTGTTCAGGGTAGTCATAAAAGCCTGCACCTGCAGCTTTGCCTTTACGTGAGAATTGATGAATCATGGTTTGAATGACTTCATCTGCATTCGACAGTGGTCGATCTTTTCCTTCGGCTTGTAACGCTTTACGTGCTTCCTGCGCCACGTGTTCAGACAAGGTTAAAGACACTTCATCCTGAATGGCAAGCGGACCAACAGGCATACCTGCTTTTAAAGCTGCCATTTCAATTTTGGCAGGATGTACGCCTTCTGCCAGTAAGCGCAAGCCTTCCTGCACAAAAGTGCCAAACACCCGACTGGTAAAAAAGCCACGGCTGTCATTGACCACAATCGGTGTTTTACCAATGTATTGCACAAAATCATAAGCCTTTGCCAAAGTATCGGCAGAGGTGTTTTTTCCTTTAATGATTTCTACCAACGGCATTTTATCGACAGGACTAAAGAAATGCAGGCCAATAAAACGCTGCTGATCTTGCGCCGCTTGGGCAAGCTCACTAATTGGCAAAGTTGAGGTATTGGATGCCATCACACCTTGTTCTGCCAGAAAAACTTCGGCTTCTTGTGTGACTTGCGCCTTGAGTTGAGGATTTTCAAATACCGCCTCAATAATCAAATCACAGCCTTGTAAATCGGCAGCCTGTGCCGTTGGATGAATATTGGCTAAGACTTGTGCTGCTCGCTCTGCACTTATACGACCTTGCGATACTTGTTTATCCAATAGTTTTTGACTGTAAGCTTTGCCTTTTTCAGCTTGTTCGATGGATACATCTTTAAGAACAACCGCAATGCCTTTGCTTGCTGTGGCATAAGCAATGCCTGCGCCCATCATGCCTGCACCTAAAATGCCGACTTTTTGAGTTTGATGCGGTGCAATGCCTTGCGGACGGCCACTGCCCGATTTAATCGCATTCAGCCCATGCCAAAAGGTGCCAATCATATTTTTAGAAATTTGACCTGTTGCGAGCTGGGTAAAATAGCGAGATTCAATGCGTAAGGCTGTATCGACATCAACCTGCGCACCTTCTACTGCTGCACTCAAAATTGCTTCAGGCGCAGGGTAACAGCCTTTGGTTTTGTCGTGTAGCATGGCAGGAGCAATGGAAAGCATTTGCGCGACAGCAGGTGTAGATGGTGTTCCCCCAGGGATTTTATAGCCTTTGACATCAAATACTTGTTGTGATTGAGGATGTGCAAGAATCCAGTCTTGGGCTTTGCTGAGTAATTCTGTTTCATTTTCAGCAAGATCATGGATTAAACCTAAACTTTGTGCTTTTTCCACACTCAGCTGTTTGCCTTCCATCAACAGCGGCAGGGCAGTTTGTAAACCCAATAAACGTACCATCCGCACAATACCACCGCCACCAGGCAATAAACCTAAAGTCACTTCGGGTAAACCAAACTTGGTTTTTGCATCACGAATTGCAATACGATGATGACAGCACAGAGCAAGTTCCCATCCGCCGCCGAGTGCCGTGCCATTTAAGGCAGCTACCACAGGAATACCACGGGTTTCAATATAACGCAGCTGTGCTTTTAGGTTTTCAATCATCTGAAAAAATGAGCTGGCATGCTCAGGCTGTACTTGAATCAACTCATCTAAGTCACCGCCTGCAAAAAAGGTTTTTTTCGCAGAGGCGAAAATGATTCCCGCCACTTGTTCGTCTGCTTTTAACTTTTGTACCACTTGCGCTAATGCATCTCTAAAGTCAGCATTCATGGTGTTGGCAGATTGATTTGGTGAGTCAAAGGTTAGAATGACAATGTTATCGGCATTTTTATAATAGTGAATGGCGCTCATTTTTATACTCCTTATACTCGCTCAATAATGGTGGCAATTCCCATCCCACCGCCTACACATAATGTAGCCATGCCGCGTTTTTTATCTTGTCGTTCTAGCTCGTCCAGTAAGGTGCCTAAAATCATGGCACCTGTAGCGCCAAGTGGATGACCCAAGGCAATGGCACCACCATTCACATTGACTTTGGCGGGGTCAACCTGAAGCTCGGTAATAAAACGCAGAACCACGGCTGCAAAGGCTTCATTAACTTCGAACAGATCAATATCTTCAATGTTCAGTCCTGCTTTGGCTAAGGCTTTGCGTGCTGCAGATGCTGGCCCTGTGAGCATAATCGCAGGATCTGTGCCGACCAGTGCAGTGGCAAGCACTTTGGCACGTGGTTTTAAATTGTGTTGTTGTACCGCCTGTTCTGATGCAATCAAGACCAACGCCGCACCATCAACAATACCCGATGAATTGCCTGCATGATGCACATGATTGACTTGCCCTGCTTCAGGATATTTTTGCAAGGCGATGGCATCGAACCCCATTTGTCCCATCATTGCGAAACTTGGCTTGAGCTGTGCCAAACTTTCAACTGTGGTTTGTGGTTTGATAAATTCATCTTGTGCCAAAATCACCACACCTGCCTGATCTTTGACAGGTACAATCGAGCGTTCGAAATATCCCTGCGCTTGCGCTGCGGCTGCTTTTTGTTGCGATGCGGTTGCAAATTGATCGACCTCGGTGCGGCTATAACCATCTAAAGTGGCAATTAAGTCAGCGCCAATACCTTGCGGAATAAAGTCACAGGCCATGTTGGTTTCAGGGTCGAATGCCCAAGCACCACCATCAGAACCCATTGCCACACGTGACATAGATTCCACACCACCTGCAACAATTAAATCTTCCCAACCTGAACGGACTTTTTGTGCTGCGAGGTTCACGGCTTCTAAACCCGAGGCACAAAAGCGGTTGATTTGTACGCCTGCGACGTCATTGTCCCAACCTGCGGCAATCGCTGCGGTTTTGGCAATATCTGCACCCTGATCGCCAATTGGTGTGACACAACCCAAAACAATATCGTCTACTTGTGAGGTGTCTAGGTTGTGTCGTTGTTGCAATTCATTCAATAAGGTTGTGAGTAGGCGAATGGGTTTAACTTCGTGTAATGCGCCATCTTTTTTTCCTTTGCCGCGCGGAGTGCGAATAGCATCAATGATGTAGGCCTCGCTCATAATCAATCCTTTGTCGATAGTTTTCTTTATGATTGCTTTTGAGTGTAATCTGAAAATTTTGAAGTGCAATGACGAGAACGGTACAGGTCAGTGAGGTTTTTTGCTAATTGGGATGACGCAGTAATTTGGCAGAAAGATTGAAACTATAATAGAGCGATAAAAAAAGCCCTTGCGGTGTGCAAGGGCAATCGATTGGAATTATGAGTTATTGTGAATTGTCGATTCTAAATTAATGATAACCGTGCAACTGACGGTATAAACCAGGTGTGACGCCAGTCCACTTTTTGAAAGCACGGTGGAAAGTACTGGTTTCGCTAAAGCCAACTTGTTGTGCCACATCTTCAAGGGTAAGTTCAGGATTCAGCAATAGGTGAATCGCGGCATCACGGCGTAATGCATCTTTTACCCCTTGATAGCTTTTACCTTCTGCAGCCAAACGACGACGCAAGGTTTGTGGCGATAGGTACAGCATGGATGCAACATCGTTCAAGGTTGGCATTTCTTCGCCAATTTGGCTCTTTAACACGTCACGAATACGCGAAGTTAAAGAATTGGTGTTTTTGAATTTCACCAACAATTGCGCAGGCGCGGTTTTTAAGAATTCGTCTAAGGTTTCTTGGGTTTGACGAATTGGTAAATCCAAGTAGTCGGCAGCAAAGGTAATTTCGGTGCGTGGCATGTCAAATTGCATGACAGGCGCAAAGAACAGCGCATCGTATTCATCTGCATGTGCAGGACGTGGATAGCCAAAATGTACGCGCTCCAAAGGCAGGCGACGTTCAATCAGCCAAGATGCCAAGCCGTGCCAAATCATCAACATACTTTCAGTAATAAAGTGATCAGGATCCATAGCTTGTGGAATAGATGGTACCAAACGTGCTTCGTGTTTATCACGTTCTAAGGTAACCGACCAATCATCACCAAACAGTTTGTAGAATTGCGAAGAGAGTTCTAAGGCATCGCCCAGTGTTTTGGCGTGAATTACCAATTGGCACATGATCGCGAATGTACCCAAACGACGTGGCTGAGAATCAAAACCCACGTGTTCGTCTTGGGTCACCATCCACAACATTTTAATAAAGCGAGTATATTGTTCAGGTGAAATACGTGCTTTCGGTTGGCGCAGAAGTTCTGCCTCAATACCGACATGAGATAATAAGGTTTCGACATCCATGCCGAGTCGCTTAACACCCGTGAGCGCTGCATTTACAAAATGGATACTAATGGTATCTCTGCTCATGTTAAATCCTTCAGTCTCTTTTGTATTCACGTAAGCTTGACCTAAATGACGCTAAAAATTGAAATTGGCAATTTACAATACCAATTTTACTTATTTTACATAATAAATTGCCGAAATGATCAAGGTAAATGGCTGAACATGACATTGTGTTACAGTTTTGCTGTTTATAAGATGAACGGAAAATCAGTAAAAATCGAGTAATCACAACAATGACACATGCACTGAGCGGTTTAAAAGTTTTAGATTTTTCTACCTTATTGCCCGGCCCTTTTGCCAGTTTGTATTTGGCGGATATGGGTGCAGAGGTGATTCATATTGAATCGGCAACCCGTCCTGACTTAATTCGTTTATTTCCGCCCTATGCCAATGGACAAGCGACTTCGCACAGTTATTTGAATCGGAATAAACAGTCAATTACTTTGGATTTAAAATCCCCCGAAAGTATTCAGCTTATTCACGATAAAATTGCCGAATTCGATATTGTATTGGAACAGTTTAGACCAGGCGTGATGCAGCGTTTAGGGCTGGACTATGCCAGCTTGGCAAAAATTAATCCGCGACTGATCTATTGTTCCATCACAGGTTATGGACAAACAGGCGATTATCAACAAAGGGCAGGACATGACATCAACTATTTAGCCTTGTCTGGCATTGCGGGGCATAGTGGACGGCAAGCGGGTGGGCCGCCACCGCTCGGGATTCAAGTGGCCGATGTAGCAGGTGGATCATTGCATGCTTTGGTGGCGATTTTAAGTGCAGTGATAGAACGTCAGCGCAGTGGTTTAGGGCAGTATATTGATATTTCGATGACCGATTGCGCTGCGACTTTAAACAATATGGCCGCTTCAGCAGTTTTGGCGGCACAGGTTCCTCAATATGCTGAGCAATCTTACTTAAATGGTGGCACCTATTATGACTATTATGAAACAGCAGATGGCCGTTATCTTTCAGTCGGTAGTTTAGAGCCGCAGTTTATACAGGGTTTGGCACAGATTTTAAACTTACCGATACTTTTGGAAAAAGGGGCATCTTTAGATCCGCAAGAGCGCTTGCAAGTCAAACACGCTATTCAAGATAAAATTAAAACACAAAGTTTTGCCACATGGCAGCAGGTATTCGCGCAATATGATGTCTGCGTTGAACCTGTATTCACTTTAGATGAAGCCTTACATTCACCTTTGGCACAGCAACGCGGTTGGACAGTAGAAGTTCCTATTCAGCAGAATGCCGAAAAAACTGAAACTCAGTTGGCGTGTCCAATTAAATTTTCACGTTCTCAAATGCGTTACGATTATATCGGGCAGGCTTTGGGTGCAGGGCAGTGGTCATCTCAGATTAAAAATCAGGATGAAGATGAAGCCAAGTCGTAATTTCAGGTAATCAATAATAGATCGAATAGATGCTATAGCAGAAAAAGTGCTAAAGCATGCACTATTTTGTGATAGCTCTATAAAAAGCCTGTAAATTTTGGCAAAGGCTTACAGGCTGTGATGTTGCAATGGCTTATCAATAAAATCGCTAATAAATATGTAAAAAACACATTTTGTTGATAGATTGAATCTCGCTATGCTGTCAGCCGTGATAATAGAAATGACTAGCTGTACGCCATGTATTTATATACTGATTTCGATCAGCAACTGATTAATGAACGTGTTGCACAGTTCCGCGACCAAACGGAACGTTATTTAGCAGGCAAATTGACTGAGGATGAATATCGTCCATTGCGTCTGCAAAATGGTTTGTATGTACAACGCTATGCGCCAATGTTGCGTATTGCGGTGCCTTACGGTCTGATGAGCTCTAAGCAATTGCGTAAAGTTGCGCAGCTTGCCAAAGACTATGACCGTGGCTATGCGCACGTATCAACACGTCAAAATATTCAGTTTAACTGGCCTGCACTGGAAAATGTGCCTGACATGTTGGCAGAGCTTGCAACCGTACAAATGCACGCAATTCAGACTTCGGGTAACTGTATTCGTAATACCACTACAGATCAATATGCAGGTGTCGTGGCGGGCGAAATTGCTGACCCACGTCCAACTTGTGAATTAATTCGTCAGTGGTCAACTTTCCACCCTGAATTTGCCTTCTTGCCACGTAAATTCAAAATTGCGGTGTCTGCACTGGAAGAAATTGACCGTGCTGCGACTGCATTTCATGACATTGGTGTCTATATTGTCAAAAATGAAGCAGGCGAAATTGGCTATAAAATTAAAGTTGGTGGCGGCTTAGGTCGTACTCCAATTATCGGTAGCTTTATTCGTGAGTTCTTGCCACGTGAAGATTTGATTGCTTACTTAGAAGCTATTTTACGTGTTTATAACTTGCATGGTCGTCGCGACAATAAATATAAAGCACGTATCAAAATTTTGGTAAAAGCCTTAACTCCAGCAGTATTTGCAGAAAAAGTTGAAGCTGAATTTGCACATACGGTGAAAACCTTAAAAATTGATGCAGAAACTTTGCAAAAAATGGATGAAAACTTCACGCCATTTGCTTATCAAAACTATGCCGATGAAGATTTTAGCGAGCTGTTTGCGCAGTATCCAAAATTCAAGCAATGGTTCAACATCAACACCAATGCGCACAAAGTACAAGGCTATCGTATTGTCACCATTTCATTGAAACGTGCAGGTGTTGCACCGGGTGACATGACGACAGAAGAAATGAATCTGATTGCAGATTTAGCCGATCAATATACCTTTGGTGAGTTGCGTACCACGCATGAGCAAAATATTGCTTTGGTAGATGTGCCACAAAAAGACCTGTTTGCATTGTGGCAAGTGCTCGATGCCAATAACTTGGCGCGCGCGCATATTGGCTTTATTACCGATATTATTTGCTGTCCGGGTGGTGATTTCTGTTCACTTGCCAATGCCAAATCTATTCCAATTTCAGAAGCCATTTCACGCCGTTTTGATGATTTGGATACCATTTATAATCTTGGCAAACTGGATTTGAATATTTCAGGTTGTATGAACGCTTGTGGTCATCACCACGTTGGTAATATCGGGATTTTAGGTGTCGATAAAAAAGGCGCTGAATTCTACCAAATCACTTTAGGTGGGCATGCAGACCATGATGCGTCAATCGGTGATATTTTAGGGCCATCTTTTGCTGCTGAAGTGATTCCTGATGTGGTGGAAGAAATTTTAAATACCTACTTAGATTTGCGTAGTGAAGGTGAAGACTTCATCGACACTTATCGCCGTGTCGGCATTCAACCATTTAAGGAGCGCGCTTATGCTTAATACTGCACTACCTGTGCTCGCGAAAGATGGCACGATTGCAGACAATACTTATCAAGTGATTGCTGAAGATGCAGCATTACCGCAAGGTGATGTGGTGCTCAGCGTTGAACAGCTTGATCAGTTGGCACAAATTTCAGGTAAAAAAGCCCTATATTTAACGGTAGATGCTTCGCCTGAAAACCATGAATTTCCATTGGCAGAACTGGATGCGATTTTTATTGAATTTGCAGGTTTTAACGATGGCCGTGGTTATTCTTTTGCGGCATTGTTACGCCGTCAAGGCTTTCAGGGTGAACTTCGCGCAGTCGGTGATGTCTTTAAAGACGTCTTAAATTATATGAAGCGTGCAGGTTTCGATACTTTCGTGATTAAAGAAGGTAAAGATGTGCAAGAAGCTGCAGCAGGTTTGGCGGACTTTACCCATCCTTATCAAGCTTCTACCGCAGTGCCAAAACCAAATTATCAAACAGGTGCGTAATATATTGATGATGGATTTCATCGAAATGTAGATAGATTTTATCGAAATATCACGGTTCACACATTTACAAACAGCCTGCCATGTGCAGGCTTTTTGTTTGCCTTAAAATGATCAAACGGCTTGTTTTATCGCACTTCTTAATGATTTAATTTACCGTAAAGTGCTGTAGTATAAGCACGCTGATGTAGCATCGCAGTCTTATGTAGGCGTTATTTTTACATTATCAAAAATCAATCAAGACGATAATTTGATGTGATTATCCTCTGATTTATTTTTCAATTTTTTCATGATGAAGTGATTTGTCTTTATGCAAAATTCTATCCGTATTGGTATTGCTGGTTATGGCAACTTAGGTCGTGGTGTTGAAACGGCGATTCATAAAAACCCAGATTTACAATTGGTGGGTATTTTTACCCGTCGTGCGCCTGAAAGCGTTTCACCATGTTTTGCTGAAACAGCAGTGTTTCACATGGATTCATTGTCAGATTTTCAAGACAAAATTGATGTGCTGATTTTATGTGGTGGTTCAAAAGACGACTTGCCACAACAAGGTCCAGTACTGGCGAGCCAATTTAATATTGTCGATAGTTTCGATACGCATGCACGTATTCCTGAATATTATGCATCTGTAGATGCACCTGCGACAGCGAACAAGAAAACTGCACTCATCTCAATTGGTTGGGATCCAGGCATGTTCTCGATTAATCGTTTATTTGGTGAAGCGTTGTTACCTGATGGTGAAACCTATACTTTTTGGGGTAAAGGTTTAAGTCAGGGTCACTCAGATGCCATTCGTCGTGTTGATGGTGTAAAAGCAGGTGTGCAATATACCATTCCATCGAATGATGCCATTGAACAAGTGCGTAGCGGTGCGCGTCCTGTATTAAGCACCAAAGATAAACATACTCGTGAATGTTATGTCGTACTTGCAGAAGGTGCCGATGCTGCTGCGGTAGAGCAAGCGATTGTGACCATGCCAGATTATTTCGCTGACTACAACACAACCGTAAATTTCATTGATGAAGCGACTTTAGCCAAAGATCACCAACGCATGCCACATGGTGGTTTTGTCATTCGCAGTGGTAATACCAGCGATGAACAAAAACAAGTGCTTGAATTCTCATTGAAGTTAGACAGCAATCCTGAGTTTACCGCGAGTATTTTGGTGGCTTATGCACGTGCTTGCTATCGTTTAAACCAAATGCAGCAATATGGTGCAAAAACTGCTTATGATGTTGCGCCAGGTTTATTGTCAATGAAATCGCCTGAACAGTTGCGTGCAGAATTGCTCTAAACTTTTTAAAGCTATAAGCAAAAAGACGAATCAATGATTCGTCTTTTTACTTTTTGAATTAAAGAGGAGTTAGGGAATGACTTTATTTAATCTGCCTAAATCCTACTTTATGGGATAGGGGCTGCAAGGCATTAAAGCAATTCAATTGCGACAGCAGTTGCTTCACCACCACCAATACAGAGAGCGGCCACGCCACGTTTGCCACCTGTACGTTTAAGCGCATGAATTAAAGTCAGGATAATACGTGAACCTGTAGAACCCACAGGATGCCCAAGCGCACATGCACCACCGTTGATATTCACTTTTTCAGGATCTAGTTTGAATTCATCCATTGGGCACATGGTGACCATGGCAAAAGCTTCATTAATTTCCCATAAATCTACATCTTGTGCATTCCAGCCTGCTCGATCCAATACTTTCTGAATCGCAGCAACAGGGGCGATCGTGAACTCTGATGGATGTTGTGAGTTGGTTGCATAAGCCACAATTTTTGCTAATGGTTGTAAACCTTTATTTGCTGCATTTTCTGCAGACGTTAGGACTAAGGCTGAAGCACCATCTGAAATTGAGCTGGCATTGGCTGCGGTAATCGTGCCATCTTTAGCGAAGGCAGGACGAAGTGTTGGAATTTTTTCAATATTGGCATTAAAAGGTTGTTCATCTTTATCTACAATGACATCGCCTTTACGAGTTGTAACTGTCACAGGGACGATTTCATCAGCGAAATAGCCTTCATTGACTGCAGTTTGTGCACGTTTGAGTGAGCGAATCGCAAAGTCATCCATTTGTTGGCGTGTGTAACCTTTGCTATTGGCCATATCTTGTGCGAATGAGCCCATCAAACGACCTGTTTCAGCATCTTCAAGGCCGTCTAAGAACATGTGGTCTTTCACATCACCATGTCCCATACGGTACCCAGCACGTGCTTTGGTCAGTACATAAGGTGCATTACTCATTGACTCCATACCACCAGCGACAATGATTGAGGCAGAACCTGCTTTGATTGCATCGGCTGCTTGCATGACAGCTTTCATGCCCGAACCACACAGTTTATTGATGGTCACTGCACCTGTAGAATCTGGTAAGCCTGCTTGACGCATCGCCTGACGAGCAGGGCCTTGCTTTAAGCCTGCAGGCAGGACGCAGCCCATAATGACTTCATCGATTTCTGTTGCTTGTACCCCCGCACGTTGAATGGCCGCTTGGATACTCGCCGCACCTAATTCTGGTGCAGTCACATTGGCTAAACTGCCTTGAAAGCCACCCATGGCAGTGCGTGCACCATTTACAATAACGATATCCGTCATTTTATTCTCCCAGTTTTTTATATGTGCTTTTGTCTAGATTTAATTCCAAGCAGGAATAGATCACTTCAGCAGTATAGGCAAAAAAAGATGAGAATAAAGTGACAATATAAAGATCATTTAGACTGCTCAGTTAACATCCATTGATGTCTTCAGCTCGAGTTTGCCCCATTTTACTAAGCACCAGTCGTTTGCTCGCGACGTGAGTAGAGCAGTAAAAGAAACTACCATTCGAGCCGATCGGCAAACCTTGTTGTGCATTAAAAGTTACACTGGGTATGTTTAAAGTGCCACGCCAATCCAAGGTACCGTATTTAAGTGCAGTTTTTTCTGTATAAAGAATGTATTCATTGTTGTCTATCTGACGATTTTTATTTCGATCAATAAAAATCATAAAACCCGTATTCCAGTTTTGCTTACTGCATTGGCTAAAGTCATGTGTTGGACAGATCACAACATTACTATGATGGGTGAAGGCATGGGAGCGTGCTATTTTCAGGCTGGACTGTAATGAATACTGAATTCGCTTGAGTTCTTGTTGTGCCATCAGCTGATGAAAATAGGGCAGGGCAATCATGACTAAAATCGCACTAATTGCTAACGTGACGATCAATTCAAACAGCGTGAAGCCGTTTTTGCTTATATTTGACATAAGTCTATACCTGTTATTGTTATGTTTTTTTATGATTAATTTGAGTAATTTGTTGTTTTATAGCGCTTTATCTGCTGTATAATAAATATTAAACAACTTTCGAGAAAGCTGTTAAAATAAAGCGCAAGAAAGATAAGCTATTCACAATAAAAAATTGAGTAGAAAGTTACCGAATTACAACGGAAATTGTAAGTAATTTTGTCAATAATTTACTTGATTAAAATTATCAAGCACTTGGAAAAGTAATAAAGTGTTTGTATGATTCAAAGTGACTAGCTTAAAAATAATACTGGGGTATAAGAAAGCCTATCTCAGGGTAGTCGAAAATTTAGGCTTGAGCTTGAACAACAATTGTTATCTTTGGAGGATAAATCCATGAAAATGAGTCGTATTGCATTAGCAATGCTCGTAGCTGCTCCTTTAGCTGCTGCAAACGCGGGCGTAACTGTTACCCCATTAATGCTTGGTTACACTTTCCAAGATACTCAACACAACAATGACAAGCTAACAGATGGTCCAGAATTACAGGACGATTTATTTGTTGGTGCAGCACTTGGTGTTGAACTTACTCCTTGGTTAGGTTTCGAAGCTGAATATAGCCAAGTTAAAGGTGATGTAGAAGGTCTTGGTGCGGGTGCTGAGTATAAAGCTCAAAATATTGCTGGTAACTTCTATGCAACTTCTGACTTGATCACTAAAAACTACGACAGCAAAATCAAGCCATACGTACTTTTAGGTGCTGGTCATTATAAATACTCGCCAGAAGGCTCTATTGCTGGTGAAGATATTGAAGGTACTTTAGGTAATGCAGGTGTTGGTGCGTTCTTCCGTTTGAACGATGCTTTATCTCTTCGTACAGAAGCGCGTGGTACTTACCACTTTGACGAAAAATTCTGGAACTACACAGCTTTAGCTGGTCTTAACGTAGTTCTTGGCGGTCACTTGAAGCCAGCTGCTCCTGTAGTAGAAGTTGCTCCAGTTGAAACCGTTGCTCCAGTTCAACCTGCTCCACAAGAGTTGACTGAAGACTTGAACATGGAACTTCGTGTGTTCTTTGATACCAACAAATCAAACATCAAAGATCAGTACAAGCCAGAAATCGCTAAAGTTGCTGAGAAGTTAGTTGAATATCCAAACGCTACTGCTCGCATCGAAGGTCACACTGACAACACTGGTCCACGTGCATTGAACGAACGTTTATCTTTAGCGCGTGCGAACTCTGTTAAATCTTCACTTGTAAATGAATACAATGTAGATCCAGCTCGTTTGTCTACTCAAGGTTTCGCTTGGGATCAACCGATTGCTGACAACAACACTAAAGAAGGTCGTGCTATGAACCGTCGTGTATTCGCGACGATCACTGGCAGCCGTACAGTGACTGTTGAACAACAAGCTCAATAATTTGAGTTAAGTTGTAAAAAACGACTCTTCGGAGTCGTTTTTTTATGCTTATTTTTTATGGAATGTATGGATCAGAGAGTGTCTGAAATGATCCACATTCAATGCGCTTTAAAAAATACTGTAAAAGTATGATTTTTAGAATAAAGAGTAAATAAGGTAGAGTCAGATTATGCTTAATATTTCGGCTTGTTGAATCGTAAACTAAGTCGAATTTTTATAGCGAGTTTATCGTTAATTCATTTAAAAACTCCAAAGCGTCGTTGCAGATCAAAATTTTAAAATAAGATATATGTACTCGATGTCTATCAGTCGATCAAGTCGTTGTTTAGCGATTATAAAATCAACATTGAGCAGTTTGTGGTGTGATCTCTCGCCGTAATATTGATAACAAAAATATTTTAAAAATAGAATTTGTCTTAAATTTACGCCATAAAAAAACAGCCAAATGTTGGCTGTTTTTTTGAACCTTAACTTCTTAAATGAAGTGAAATAGAAGAAGAACTTTTTTAGTCATGATCAGGGTGTAGTGGTTTCACATCCATATCCTGATATGCAATCAGTTTGGTTTTGTGTTTCCATTTATAGCCTAACCAAATGACCAAGAACAAAATAATACCAATATAAGTCGATAAAACAGCGAGCCATTCACCTTCAAGCACTGCTTGGTAGTTTTGCCCTAACACGACAATTGCACACAAAATAAAGGCAAACCATGGCGCAAAAGGAAAAAATTTAGCGCGGTAATCTAAATCTTCAAGTTTGTAGCCTTGTGCCAAATAGCCTTTACGGAAGCGATAATGCGATACAGCAATTCCGAGCCAAACGATAAAACCACACATGCCTGACATATTCAGAAGCCAGTTAAATACTTGTTTTTCGCCAATAAATGTTGTTAAAAAACATAGTGCAGCGATTGCTGTTGTGGCATACAGTGCATTCATTGGGACGCCACGAGCATCCAAGCGGGCAAAAGCTTTTGGAGCACTGCCTTTACGTGCCATATCAAATAGCATACGGGTCGATGAATACATACCCGAGTTACCGGCAGAAAGAATCGCAGTTAAAATTACTGCATTCATGACACTTGCGGCAAAGGCAAAGCCTGCCTGTTCATACAATAAAGTAAACGGAGAGAGTGCAATGTTATCGGTGGCGGCTGCTTGAAGTAAACGTGGGTCATCATAGGCGATTAAGGTACCAATAATGAAAATACACACGATATAAAACAATAAAATACGCCAGAAGATTTGTTTGATTGCAATAGGAATGGTTTTCTTAGGATTTTTAGATTCACCCGCTGCAACGCCAACCATTTCAGTACCTTGAAATGAGAATCCTGCAATCATCGCCACACCAATTAAGGCAGATAGTCCACCTACAAATGGCGCTTCGCCTTTGCTCCAATTGGCAAATGTAGCAACATCAGGGTTGAGCATGATTTTGACAATCATAAAAATACCGATAATGATGAATGCCACAATCGCAAGTACTTTGACCAAAGAAAAGAAGAACTCAGACTCACCAAAACCTTTGACGGTTAATGCGTTAATTGCGAAAACCACCGCTAAAAATAATGCACTCCAGTAAAAGCCAGGAATATCAGGAAACCAAAATTTCATGATGAATTGCACCGCAACCAATTCAAATGCCACGGTAATAGCCCAGTTGTACCAATAGTTCCAACCTAGTGCAAAACCGAAACCACCTTCGACATATTTACTGCCATAGGTAAAGAACGCGCCTGAAGTTGGATTATGCGTTGCAAGTTCGCCTAGACTGGTCATCAAAAAATAAATCATGACGCCAATTAGGGCATACGCAAGCAAGGCGCCACCAGGACCTGCATTGGCAATGGTCGCACCTGAAGCAAGGAATAAACCTGTACCAATTGAGCCGCCAATGGCGATCATGTTTAAATGACGCGCACCGAGCTTACGCTGCAGTTTTCTACTGTTGTGTGAGTCGCTCATCCTACTTCCTTTGTATTTTTCTGCGTGCTGGCAAACAGCACTTTAAAGCCTTGTTGATCTGCCTTGATTGTGCATTGACCGAAACTTTGTTCAATTAAGAGTGGATAATTCAAAAAGCGATTGGCCACAATCCAAAGTTCACCACCCGATTTCAGATGACGACGTGAGGTTTTACACAGATTTTCACTGGCATCGTAATGTGTTTGAATGCCTTGGTGGAACGGGGGATTACTCACGATGGCATGCAAAAATAGCGGTGCATCTTCAATGCCTGTCACGGCTTTAATTTCAAGTTGTTGTGGATTGAGCTGATTTTTTTCAAACGTCATTTGCGTTGACGCTAAAGCAAAGGCATCGACATCTAAAGCAAAAATACGATTTTCAGGGTTAAGTTTGGCTAAGTAAGCACTGATCACACCCGCGCCACAGCCAAAATCTGCAATTTTTCCAGCAGTAACCTGATTCAAATAAGGCAATAATACAGCCGTGCCAACATCCAAGTGTTTTTGGCTAAATACACCCGGCAAGGCACTAATTTGTAAATCACCTTTAGGTGTAGCAACTGTATAGTTTTTCGCCCAATCTGCTAAGGTTTTAGTTTGAACCTTGCAGTCTAAAATCAGCTGCCATAGTTGGCAGTGGCGGGCGCTATCTAGTTTGAGTGTTTTGCCATAAGGTTGTAATTGCTTTGCAGCCCGTTCAATTCCTGCTTTCTTTTCACCGACTAAAAATACGCTGCTGCCTTGTGGGAGTTGTGCGGCAATGGTGTGAATCAGGTAATTGAGCAGTTCCTTGGATTTCGGCACAAAAATAACAGCCTGATCAAATTCACCTGCAGGCAATTCTGCACCAAAATGCACTTGCGCCTGTCGATTTTGAAAGTATTGATAGTCGTTAAAATTCCATGTCCAAACAGAAGCTTGGATTGAGTCACCCAATTCTGCGAGGAGTTGATCGGTCGGGGCATTGATCAGTAGAACGCGACCAGACAAATAGTCATATTGTCTGAGTAAAACTTCGCTTTGGGGGTTCATGGTTCTCTCTCCAATAGAAAAACACTGCCCAAGTTCAGCTCAGACAGTGTTTTTTGGACATGCAATTACTTTTTAGTTTCAGGAAGCACAATATTTAAAATGAGTGCTGCAATACCGCCTGTTGCAACGCCTGAACTGAAAATATTACGGAATAATTCAGGTAAGTGTTCCAGAATTTGTGGCACTTGTGCAACACCTAAACCTAAGCCCAATGAAATTGCAATAATCAGTAAGGCACGACGATCTAAAGCGACACCTGAAAGAATATTGATTCCCGAAGCGGCAACGGCACCAAACATCACCATCACAGCACCACCTAGTACGGCTTGAGGCACAGCCTGAATCACACCTGCAACTGCAGGAAGTAAACCTAAAATGATGAGTAGGGCAGCAATCCAGATACCGACATAACGGCTAGCAACACCTGTAAGTTGAATCACGCCATTATTTTGGGCAAATACCGAACTTGGAAAGGTGTTGAAAATCCCTGCCAAGAATGAGTTAGCGCCATTTACCAATACACCGCCTTTAATGCGTTGCATCCATTGTGGGCCATCGACAGGTTGATTGGAGAGTTTAGAGGTCGCGGTAATATCACCAATGGCTTCTAATGACGTCACCAAATAAATAAATGCCAATGGAATGAATAAGCTCCAAGAGAAATCCAGTCCAAAATGCATCGGAGTCGGCACTTGTACCAGAGGGGCATCTTTCAGACCTGAAAAGTCGAGATGACCCATCATGCCTGCCATTGCATAACCAATCACCAAGGCAATTAAAATGGCAGAGCTTTTAATCCACGTGATATTGATGCGGTTCAAAATAATAATAATTGCCAAGACGGTACACGACATAATCAGGTTGTCGGTATTGGCAAAGGTATTATTGCTCATGGCTTGGTAGCCACCGCCCATACTGATTAAACCTTCTTTAATTAAGGTCAAACCAATGAGAAGTACCACAATACCAGTGACCAATGGGGTAATCAGCTTTTTGACCCACGGTAAAATTTGCGATACGCCCATTTCAATAAACGAACCTGCAATGACCACGCCAAAAATTGCCGCCATGACCGATTCAACAGGTGTGCCTGCGGCGACCATAGCAGAGCCAATACCAATGATTGGGCCAATAAAGTTAAAACTGGTGCCTTGCACAATGAGCAAACCTGCACCAAAAGGGCCGACTTTTTTACATTGTAAAAAGGTTGCAATGCCTGAAATGACCAAAGACATTGACAAGATCATGTTGGTATCTTGTTTGGAAACACCTAAAGCCAAGCAAATTAAGAGACCTGGTGTGACAATTGGAACAATAATTGCCAGTAAATGCTGAAAAGCTGCTAAAAAAGCGATGAATGGTTTTGGACGGTCATTCAGACCATAGACCAAATCGAGCTGGTCTTTTGGGTGGGGAGAGTGGTTTAAATCAGACATGAGTCATAAAAAATTGCAAAAGTGGCGCTATTCTAATCGAGTTACACAGCTTTACAAAACCCAAAGCACGCCACTCATCAAAAAAAATTGTGTGTGTCAATAAAGTGTCACTATAAAACTTTAGTATTTTTCTGTATAATTTGCCCTCAAATTTATAGCGTATTGAATTTAAATGTCTGATATTAAAACTCTCCGCAACATCGCAATTATTGCGCACGTTGACCACGGAAAAACAACTCTTGTGGATAAACTTTTACAACAATCGGGCGCACTCGGTGAACGAGCGGGCGAGATTGAGCGTGTCATGGATTCAGGCGCTATTGAAAGTGAACGTGGTATTACCATTCTTGCAAAAAACACTGCAATCAAATGGTTAGACAAACGTACTGATACTGAATACCGCATTAACATTGTGGACACCCCGGGACACGCCGACTTCGGTGGCGAAGTTGAACGTGTAATGTCGATGGTGGATTGCGTACTTCTTTTGGTTGACTCACAAGAAGGTCCAATGCCACAAACACGTTTCGTAACGCAAAAAGCGTTCTCACGCGGTTTGAAGCCAATCGTGATCATCAACAAAGTAGACAAGCCAAACGCGCGTCCAGACTGGGTTATTGATCAAGTATTTGACTTGTTTGATAACTTGGGTGCAACCGATGACCAATTAGACTTCCCAATCGTATATGCATCAGGCTTACGTGGTGTTGCTGGTCCTGCGCCAGACGAATTAGCGGAAGATATGACACCGTTGTTCCAAACAATTGTAGATATCGTTGAGCCACCAGCAGTTGATGTTGATGGTCCATTCCAAATGCAAGTCTCTTCACTTGACTATAACAGCTTCGTAGGTGTGATTGGTGTGGGTCGTATTCAACGTGGTTCTGTGAAATTGAATACACCTGTAACCGTGATTGACCAAGAAGGCAAAACACGTAACGGTCGTATCTTAAAAATCATGGGTTACCACGGTTTAGAGCGTATCGACATCGAATCTGCATCTGCAGGTGACATCGTTTGTGTAACAGGCATGGACGAATTACATATTTCTGACACGATTTGTGATCCGAAAAATGTAGAAGCTTTACCGCCGCTTTCTGTAGACGAACCAACCGTATCGATGACATTCCAAGTCAACAACTCACCTTTTGCGGGTAAAGAAGGTAAGTTCGTGACTTCACGTAACATTCGTGAACGTCTAGACCGCGAATTAATTCACAACGTTGCACTTCGTGTAGAAGATACTGACAGTCCAGACCGTTTCAAAGTATCTGGTCGTGGTGAGCTTCACCTTTCTGTATTGATTGAAAACATGCGCCGTGAAGGCTTCGAAATGGGTGTATCTCGTCCGCAAGTCATCTTGAAAGAGATTGATGGCGAAATGCAAGAACCATACGAAAACGTGACTTTTGACGTAGAAGAACAGCACCAAGGCGCTGTGATGGAACAAATGGGTAACCGTAAAGGTGAGATGACCAATATGGAAGTAGACGGTAAAGGTCGTATCCGTATTGAAGCCACTGTGCCTTCACGTGGTTTAATTGGTTTCCGTTCTGAATTCATGACCATGACTTCTGGTACGGGTATCATGACGTCAAGCTTCTCACACTATGGCCCAATGAAAGCAGGTCAAGTTGCGAAACGTCAAAACGGTGTGTTGATTTCTATGGTTCAAGGTACTTGCCTTGGCTATGCATTGTTCACATTGCAGGACCGTGGTCGTCTATTTGCTAAACCTCAGTTAGAAGTTTACGAAGGTATGATCGTAGGGATTAACTCTCGTTCAGACGACATGACAGTTAACCCAACTAAAGCGAAACAGTTAACTAACGTACGTGCTTCTGGTACTGATGATGCGTTGACATTGGTACCTGCAATTGAATTCACGCTTGAACAAGCGCTTGAATTTATTGAAGATGACGAATTAGTTGAAGTAACACCAAAGTCAATCCGTATCCGTAAACGCTGGTTGACTGAAAACGAACGTAAACGTAACCGTTCTGGTAAATAAGTTTTAAAAATGATGTTGTCCTCATGCGGGGCAGCAAAATTTAAAAATGCCATCAATTTATTGATGGCATTTTTTTGTTTAAATTAGCAAACCAATATATAAAAGCAGATGATTTCCAAGTAAATTACGTGGAAATGAAGCTATAAAGTTAATGTATACTTCGTCACATAAATTAAAGTCAAAAAAAACTGGAGATTTAAATGAGTATTATTCAAGAGTTCCGCGAATTTGCGGTAAAAGGCAATATGATCGACTTGGCTGTCGGTGTGATTATTGGTGGGGCATTTGGTAAAATTGTTGACTCATTAGTGAAAGATATCATCATGCCATTGATTACTGTGATCACTGGCGGTGGTGTGGATTTCACACAAAAGTTCTTTGTTTTGGGCGATAACCCAAACAATTTACAGTCTTTAGATGAGTTAACCAAAGCAGGTGTAAATGTCCTGACCTATGGTAACTTCCTTACGATTTTAATTAACTTCATCATTTTGGCATGGGTGGTGTTCTTAATGGTGAAAATGATTAATCGTATGCGCCGTAAACAAGAAGAAGCAGCGCCAGAACCAGCAGCAACGCCAGAAGATATCGCGTTGCTACGTGAAATTCGTGATGAATTGAAAAAACGTCAATAATTTTTAATACGCAATCAAAACAAACGGCGCTTTATGCGCCGTTTGTTTGCACCCTATTCTCTAGGATGGAGAGGCGCTGAAGGCATAAAAATTACATCCGAAACTTTACTTCTACCAAATGAAAACCAAACTGACTTTTTACAGGGCCATGCAATACCCGTTCTGCTGCAGTAAACACTAACTTATCAATCACGGGTACCAATTGTCCTTTTTTGACCTCACCCAATTCCCCACCTTTTTTGCCTGAAGGGCAGGTCGAAAATTGTTTGGCAATTTTGGCAAAATCAGCGCCTGATTGAATACGCTTTTTCAGTTGCTCACAGGTTTCTTTATTTTTCACTAAGATATGACGCACAATAGCGGTTCTCATACTTTCTTACCTCGTTTGCTTGTTGCAGCTTTGGTCGCAGTGAGTACTTTTTTCAAAGGCTGACATTCAGGACAAAATACCGAGGCACGCTGTCCCAGTTTTAAATTTTCTAGGGTGGTTTCACAGTTCACGCACATTTCACCTGCACGTCCATACGCCAACAAGGTTTGTTGGAAATAGCCATTTTCGCCCATCGCATTGCTGTAATCACGTAAGGTCGAACCGCCTAAATCAATCGCTTGTTTTAAAATGCGTTTGATTTCGAGCACTAGTTTTTCAATCTGTTTCAAACTGAGTGATGATGCAGGTTGTGCAGGGTGAATACCTAAATTAAACAGACTTTCCGTGGCATAAATATTGCCCACACCCACCACGACATGGTTATCCATAATTGCAACTTTGATGCCAACATTTTTGTTTTTGAGCTTCTGTGCAAGATAGTCGGGGTTAAAGGCATCACTCAACGGCTCAGGGCCAAGTGGATCTATCAGTTTGCGTTGAGAGCTTTCATTTAGCCATAAAATACAGCCAAAGCGACGTGGGTCGTGGTAGCGCAATTGTATATCTTCAAACTGAATAATCAAATGGTCGTGTTTGCGTAAATCTTCCTGCGCATCGCAAAGACGAAAACTGCCCGACATGCCTAAATGCCACAACATGCTGTCCTGTTCAAATTGCGCCAGAATGTATTTGGATCTGCGGGTCAATTGCAGTAATTTTTGTCCTGTGAGTTTATGTAGGTTTTCTGGAATGGGCCAGCGTAAATTGGCTTGACGTACTTCTACATTCAGGACTTTTTGATCAAGTAGCGGCAATAGACTAGTTTTGGTAGTTTCAACTTCTGGTAATTCTGGCATGGTACAAATTCAATCCGCTTTTAGAAATTAAGCAGGCAAGGACATACAGTAATGCGCTTAATATTGGGCATTATCCATAGAATACAAGCCATAGTGTGCTGTCGCAAAATTATTCTGTGTAAAACAAAAGCAGGCTTTGCAAAAACCATACAACACGTTATAAATAAATCATTTTTAAACATCTATTATAGAAAAACCATCTAAAACAGATGGCAGATTCTGAGTGATTACTTCTTTTTTATTTAATGATTCGCTTTTGGTGAATCGCACTGTATGAGGGCTTGCAGCGTGACATTACTTTTTCAGCCGATTCAATTTGGATCACTGCAACTTGCCAACAAAATTATTATCGCTCCGATGTGTCAATATTCTGCCAATGAACAAGGTGAGTTGAGCTATTGGCATGAGCAGCAATGGGCAAATTATGCCTTGTCGGGTGCAGGGATGTGCATTGTAGAAGCCACCGCAGTACAGGCTGAAGGGCGTATCAGCTATGCAGATTTAGGCTTATGGAATGACATGCAGCGTGTGCAGCTTAAAGCCTTATTGCATAAAGTTAAAAGTTTATCGCCTATGCCATTTGCTGTGCAGTTGGCACATGCGGGACGTAAAGCTTCAACCGATAAACCGTGGCAGGGCAAAGGACAGTTTGCACCGAATGAAGAACATGGCTGGCAGACGGTATCGGCCAGTGAGTTACCATTTCAACCGCACGAACATCCTCCGCATGCTTTAACGCAAGATGAAATTCAACAGGTGATTGCAGACTTTGCCAGTGCCGCAGTACGAGCGGTGGATGCAGGTTTTGATTTAATCGAAATTCATGCTGCACATGGTTATTTGCTGCATCAATTTATGTCACCACTGTCTAATCACCGCCAAGATGAATATGGCGGCAGTTTGGAAAATCGGATTCGCCTTACATTGGAAGTATTTCAAGCGATTCAAAATGCTGTTCCACAAGGCTATCCAATTGGGGTGCGAATTTCTGCAACAGACTGGATGGATGATGCAGAGGGTTGGAATGTGGAATCTTCAGTAGGTTTGGCAAAAGCACTGGAGCATTTAGGTGCGGCTTATATTCACGTGTCGAGCGGTGGTTTGCATGTCGATCAAAAAATTGATTTACATGCGGGTTATCAAACACCATTTGCACATGCCATTAAGCAAGCTGTAAAAATTCCTGTAATTGCGGTGGGTTTGATTACCGAAGCGATGCAGGCAGAAGGTATTTTGCAATATGAACAGGCCGATGCGATTGCGATCGCACGTGCGATTTTATATGACCCTCGTTGGCCATGGCATGCTGCGGCAGAATTGGGTGAAAAAATTGAGATTGCCCCGCAATATTTGCGCTGTCAGCCGCATGGGTTTCGTACTTTATTTGCGCCGTTTAAATCCACAGATACGGAAGTGGAATCCTAATATTTTATCTGCTTAAAATAAGTGAAACTTAAACTATTTTGCCGTGCTTTATAGGGAGATTCGGTGTAAGGTAAATCAGTAAAAACCATGTCGATCATGGGCAACACTGAAAAAGGATGTCAGGGTGTTACTGAGTATTTTATTTCCCATTTGTACCGTAGTACTGTTGGGATATTTTGCCGTCAGAAGCCAATTTATTGAGACCAGTGCGATTCAGTTTCTAGGTCAATTTGTCATGAAAGTGGCGTTGCCTGCATTTCTATTGCAGGCATTGGCCAGTAAAAGTTTGTCAGAAATCTGGCATCCCGCTTATTTTTTAGGTTACGGTGGCGGTTCTATTCTGCTGTTTATCTTTGCCTTTTTACTGTATCGGCATTATTTTAATTCAAACTTAACCCATGCCAGTGTCTTGGCAATGGGTGCATCAATGTCAAATACAGGGTTTATTGGCACTGCTATTTTGACTTTGTTGATTGGCAGTCAATCGGCAATTTATTTGTCTTTAACTTTAATTGTCGAAAATTTAATTATTGTGGCATTGATGCTGATTTTGGCAGAACGAGGGCTACAATCTTCAGCGAAATCAGGTTGGCAGGTGTATGCCGAAACTGTGCAGCGCTTACTGAAAAATCCAGTAATTTTATCTATTTTATTGGGTATGCTGTGCGTATTGTTGAATTTCAAACTGCCGCAAGCTATTGCACAAGTGCTGGAAATGTTGGGCAAAACTGCTTCACCTTTGGCTTTATTTGTGATTGGTGGAAGTTTGGTCGGCATGCAAATCAAGTCGGTGAATTTGCAAAGTATTGTTTTGGTTGCATTCAAAGTATTGCTGATGCCACTCACGATTTTTGGAATTTTATGGGCATTAGATGTGAACCGAGAAATGCTATTTGTCGGGACTTTGCTTGCGGCTTTACCAATGCCAATTGCCTTTGGTATTTTCGGGCAGCACTATGGTTTACATGAAAAAGCCTTAGCCCCCTTGGTGTTGAGTACAGTTTTTGGTTTTGTAATGGTGGCGATTTTATTGACACAATCGGGTAAGTATTTATAGCAACGGTATCGAAGTGCTCAAATCATAAAAAAAGTCTGTACCATGCTGATACAGACTTTTTTTAAAATTTCTCTGATTAATAGCCTTTATAAAGAAACTATCTTAACTTTTCTTAGCGGTTGCCTTGTTGGAAGCTTTGGCTTGATCTGCCATCATTTTTTCAACCACAGCCAATGATTCTTTGGCTTGCGCTACATTTTCCTGTGCCAGTGAGGCAAAAATCTTTTTCGCTTCAGGCAAGTTTTGCGGCACGATATTGCCATTCACAAACATATTGCCCACTGCCATGAGTGCAGGAATATAACCCTTTTGCGCCAAGTTTTGAATGCTTTGCAGCCCTTGCTTAATTGGTGCTTCATCTTTGTTTTTAAAGCCTGTGCTAATTTCGTACAAGGCTTTTGCATGTATGGCTTGATAATGATCTTTGGCAATTAAAGATTGTAATAGTTTTAAACCTTTTTGGTCAGATGCTGCCGTATTTTCCGAGAAATATAAAACGGCTAAATCGACTGTGGCATCATTAAAACCCTGATTGGATGCCGTCTGTAAATATTGTTTGGCTTTAGCAGCATCCTGTTTTAAACCCAGTGCGCCAGTAAGATAGTTTTTGCCTAAAACATAACTCGCAACTGGGTAGCCTTTTTGGGCAGATTGCTCATACAACTGAATGGCTTTCTTTTCATTTTTTGCTGTGCCTTGTCCAGTTTGTGTCAAATAGCCTAAGTTATACATGGCTTGCGCATTGCCTGTTTTGGCAAGCTTTTCTAATTCCTGATAGGCATCTTTAACCTTGTTGGCTTGAATTAATTGTTCAATTTTGGCAAAAGCAGGATCGGTTGGAATGTTGCTATTTGCCATACTGATGCTGCTAGATAGGGCGATTGCACCCGCAATGAGTAGTTTTTTCATCATTTGAGTTGTACCTTGTTCTCTTTTACACATCATTCCGTTGATGTGCGTTTTGTTTTTACAGTGGTGCATTCATCATAAGTTGAAAAGTGTGAATGTAAATATAAAAAATGTGTACGAATGCTTTTTCATTGTCATTTGAAGGGAATCTTGCGACTCCCTTAACCTGAGCGGGTGGAATCTATTTTATTGCGGACGTGCAACATCGCCATTCAAATGTTCAGGCAAAGCCAATACTTGTACAGCTAACTCTTCCAAAGCACTTGGTTTGGCAACCACCAACGCTTTAAAACCTTCTGCAGTCGCTATGCTATTCACCACTTCCACATCATTATTCAGTTTGGCGGCAGGTGCAGGGGCTTCGCCTGAACCCTGAATTAAATGCAACCAGTGTTTTGGTTTGGCTTTAAACCATAAACGTGCCACGACTTCCTGACCCAAATAACAGCCTTTGTCATAATGCACGCCATCTCGTTGATGCAAACGCAATTCCTGCGGCTGAAACACTTCTGCTGTTGAGGCTTGAATCCATGCTTGACCTGTTTCAATCGCTTGTAGTTGCCATGCGTTTAAATCAGTCACTTCAGCAGAAAATTCAGTTTGATTGCCCTGAATGGTTGGGTAAACCGTACCGATGGTTTCAAGCTGCATTTTTGAAAATGCACCAAACTTTTTAATGTGTTTGGCTAAATCTTCGGCTTGGTCGGCTGTGCTAACGATTTCAAAACATTCAGAAGAGATTTTTTTAAGCCAGAAGCCAAACTGAACGCGTCCTTTTAAACTGCAAATTGCGGTATAACAGGTTGTATTTTCAGCTAATGTTTCGACATTGACTGTTACCTGACCTTGCAGGAATTTTTGTGCATCGACACCGTTTAAACTTAAAGCACTGAAAGCTAAATCGCGCATGAATAACCTTTCACATTGAAATCTAAGACTAAAGAATGAGGTCAATTTTGCGCTATTTTTCAAAAAAAAGCATTTTTAGGGCAAGAATTTTACTCAAAATGTAATTAAATGTTTCAAAAACCCCTGTTTTTATATTTAAGTGTATGAAATATATAGGATTTGGGAAATGGGTTTTTGGCGGCGTACAATGCTTTCGACGGGTGGAAACAATCATCCCATAAGATGTTGAGAACAATAGAGTAAGGGCGAATACCAGATGAATAACAACTACCGCAAACCACTGCAAGGCACTCAGCTCGATTTTTATGACGTGCGACAAGCCGTTGAAGATATCCAGCCAGGCGCTTATGCCAAACTTCCTTATACCTCAAAAGTACTTGCAGAACAGTTAGTGCGCCGTTGTGATCCTGCAATTTTAGAACAATCTTTAAAACAATTGATTGAGCGTAAACAAGAGCATGATTTTCCGTGGTATCCAGCGCGTGTGGTATGTCACGACATCTTGGGGCAAACTGCGCTCGTTGACTTAGCAGGTTTACGTGATGCAATTGCCGATCAAGGTGGCGATCCTTCTAAAGTGAATCCTGTCGTACCTACCCAGTTAATTGTCGATCACTCTTTAGCTGTGGAATATGGCGGTTTTGACCCAGATGCTTTCCGTAAAAACCGTGAAGTGGAAGATCGTCGTAATGAAGACCGTTTCCACTTTATTGAATGGACGAAAACTGCATTTGAAAATGTTGATGTGATTCCTGCAGGCAACGGCATCATGCACCAGATTAATCTGGAAAAAATGTCACCAGTCATTCAAAACCGTGAAGGCATTGCATTCCCAGATACTTGTGTGGGTACAGACTCACACACACCACATACCGATGCTTTGGGTGTCATTTCTGTAGGTGTAGGCGGTCTTGAAGCTGAAAACGTGATGTTGGGTCGTGCTTCTTGGATGCGTCTGCCAGATATTATTGGTGTTGAGTTGGTCGGTCAGCGTCAGGCTGGTATTACGGCAACGGACATCGTATTGGCTTTAACCGAGTTTTTGCGTAAAGAACGTGTGGTCGGTGCATATTTAGAATTCTTTGGTGAAGGTGCAGATAGCATGTCGGTGGGGGATCGTGCCACGATTTCCAACATGACACCTGAATATGGTGCAACTGCCGCTATGTTCTACATCGATCAAAACACCATCGACTATTTAACCTTAACAGGTCGTGAAGCAGATCAGGTCAAACTGGTTGAAACTTATGCTAAAGAAATTGGTCTTTGGGCATCTGAAATGACACAGGCAGAGTATCCACGTGTATTACGTTTTGACCTTTCAACAGTAACTCGTAACATTGCAGGCCCATCGAATCCGCATGCGCGTGTTTCAACTGCAGACTTAAAAGAAAAAGGCATTGCAGGTGTGGTTGAAAACCGTACTGATGGTTTAATGCCAGATGGTGCCATCATCATTGCTGCGATTACCTCTTGTACTAATACCTCAAACCCGCGTAATACTGTAGCAGCAGGTTTGTTGGCACGTAAAGCCAATGAGTTAGGTTTAGTGCGTAAGCCTTGGGTGAAATCATCATTTGCACCAGGTTCTAAAGCGGCTGCATTGTATTTGGAAGAAGCAGGCGTACTGAAAGACTTAGAAAAACTTGGTTTTGGTATTGTCGCTTATGCATGTACTACTTGTAACGGTATGTCTGGTGCATTAGACCCAGCGATTCAACAAGAAATTATTGACCGTGACTTGTATGCGACTGCTGTGCTGTCGGGTAACCGTAACTTTGATGGTCGTATCCATCCGTATGCGAAACAAGCATTTTTGGCATCGCCACCGTTGGTTGTGGCTTATGCGATTGCAGGAACGATTCGTTTTGACATCGAAAAAGATGCTTTGGGCACAGATCAAAATGGTAACCCGATTTATCTGAAAGATATTTGGCCATCTGATGCTGAAATTGATGCTTTGGTGAAAGAATCGGTTAAACCTGAACAATTCCGCCAAGTGTACATTCCAATGTTCGATTTGGGAGAGTCGGAAAAATCTGAAAGTCCACTCTACGACTGGCGTCCACAAAGTACTTATATCCGCCGTCCACCATATTGGGAAGGTGCATTGGCTGCGCCACGTACTTTAGCCAATATGCGTCCGTTGGCAATTTTGGGCGATAACATCACCACAGACCATTTATCTCCATCGAATGCGATTATTTTAGACTCGGCAGCAGGGGAATATTTGGCAAAAATGGGCTTGCCAGAAGAAGATTTCAACTCTTATGCAACGCATCGCGGTGATCATTTGACTGCACAGCGTGCAACTTTGGCGAATCCGAAATTGTTTAATGAAATGGTGGTACGTTCAGACGGCACAATTAAGCAAGGTTCTAAAGCGCGTGTTGAGCCAGAAGGCGAAGTAATGCGTATGTGGGAAGCGATTGAAACTTATATGAACCGTAAGCAGCCGTTAATTATTATTGCGGGTGCAGATTATGGTCAGGGTTCAAGCCGTGACTGGGCTGCAAAAGGCGTGCGTCTTGCGGGTGTGGAAGCGATTGTGGCTGAAGGTTTTGAGCGTATTCACCGTACCAACTTGGTGGGTATGGGCGTATTGCCACTTGAGTTTAAAGCGGGTGTTAACCGTAAAACTTTAGGTTTGGATGGTACGGAACTTTATAGCGTGATTGGTAATATTGCGCCACGTTCGACTTTGACTTTGGTGATTGAGCGTTCAACGGATGATGGTAAAAACCAAACAATTGAAGTGCCAGTAACTTGTCGTTTAGATACCGAAGAAGAAGTATCTGTGTATGAGGCGGGCGGTGTATTGCAACGCTTTGCGCAGGATTTCTTGGAAGGGAATGTGGCTTGATGATGTTTTAAGAATCTTCTTTAATTTTTCTTCTTTAAAGAAATGTTAGAGAATGATTATTGTTGAGAAAAGACCTCATTGTTAAGTGAGGTCTTTTTTTTTTGGAAGATGAATATATTGTGAATTAAACAGCAAACTCCTTGTAAACCTAACTTAATTTTCTAAAAAGTATCTTTCATTCAAAAAATCAGCAGTTATCAAAAACAATAAAATTTAAAAGTAGAAGTTTATTTGGTTGAAAAACACCCAATAAATATCTATCATAAGATATGTATCAAAAACGATGGAGTAGCCCAATGACTACCGCAAAAGTTTTTATGACAGGACGAAGTCAAGCCATTCGATTGCCTAAAGAATTTCGCTTTGAAGGCAAAGAAGTTGAAATCTTTCGTCGTGGTGATGAAGTGATTCTTCGTGAAAAACCAGTCACGGTAGATCGGTTATTTAAAGCGTTATCCCAAATGCCAAAT